>NZ_JBHVFQ010000002.1:59340-145063 GCF_042801555.1 Isoptericola sp. NPDC057559 | reverse complement strand
CCGGGGCCCCCGCCCCCGGCGCCCCACCCCGCGGCGGCGCCCGCCCCCCCCCCGGACACCGCCCACCACCGCCTGTTCGCCACGACGGCGGGCGGGATCGTCGACGCGCACGTCCACCTGTGGGACACGACGGAGACGCGGATCTCGTGGTTCCGGGACGGCCTCGGCCTGCCCGCGCGCGTCGGCCCGGACGACCTCGCCCGCGCCGTCGGCACCTCCCCCGTGCCGGTGCGGGCCGCCGTCGCCGTGCAGGCCGCGGACACCGAGGGCGAGGCGCGCTGGCTCGCGCGGCAGGCCGCGTCGCACGGGCCGTTGCCCGGGCCGGTGGTGCTGCAGTACGACGCCCGCCCCGACGACCCCGACGCCTGGGCGGGCATGGCCCAGGCGGTGATCGACGGCGGCGTCCCCGTCGCCGGCGTCCGGCTCGCCGTCCCGGGCCGCGCGGCCGACCTGTCCGACGTCGACGGGCTCGACGCCCTCTGCGAGGGCCTGGCAGCGTCCGGCCGGGTGCTCGAGACGCTCGTCCGCCCGGAGCAGCTGCCCGCCGTGGCGGCGCTCGCCGGCCGCCACCCCGGCCTCGCCGTCGTCGTCTGCCACCTCGGCCTCGGCACCGGCTCTCCCGACCGGGCCTGGCGCGACGGCCTCGCCGCCCTCGCCGCCCGTCCCCGCGCGCACGCCAAGCTGTCCGGCCTGCACCGGGCCACCTCCGAGGGCGCCGCGCCCGACGAGGCGGCGCGCGTCGCCGCGGCCGCCCGCGCCGCCGTCGACCTGCTGGGCCCGGACCGGCTGCTGTTCGGCAGCGACTGGCCGATGTCCGCGCGCGTCGCCCCGTACGCGGACGTCGTCGAGCGCACCGCCCGCGCGCTCCCCGCGCTCGACGGCGACGCCGCGGCCGCCGTCTGGTCCGGTACCGCCGACCGGCTCTACGGCACCGGGGCGCCCTAGGGGTTCGTGCCCCTACGGCGTGGTTCACTCGGCAGCATGGTGGGTCACGTCGTCGCGCTCGTGGGCACGTCCAGCGTCGGGAAGACGGCGGTGGCGGCCGAGCTCCAGGAACGGCTGACCGACCCTCACCTGGTGGTCGGGATCGACCACTTCTTCTCGATGTTCCCCCACCACTGGGCCGGCCACCCGCGAGGCCCCGGCCCCGGGTTCTGGTACGAGGACACCGTCGACGACGACGGCAGCCCGCACGCCCGGATCCGGTACGGCGACGCCGGACGACACCTGCTGGCCGGGCAGCGCGCAGCCGTGCGGGCGCTGCTCGACGCGGGGAACGACGTCATCCTCGACGAGATGCCGGTCGACCGGACGATCCTGCCCGCCTGGCGCCGAGACCTCGCCGGCTACGCGGTCCTGTGGGTGCGGCTCACGGCCCCGCTCGCGGTGGTGGAGGCGCGCGAGGCAGGCCGGACGCACGGCCGCCACCCGGGCAACGCCCGCGGCCATCTCGACGTCGCCGACGGGGAACCGTTCGACCTCACGCTCGACGCGTCGAACCGGACCGCCGCGGAGCTGGCGGACGCGATCCTCGTCCCGCTGGCACGCAGGCGCCGGTCGACGTAGCGCTTTGTCGCCGTGTGCTGGCAGGACGGCGAGAAATCGCTACGTCGTGCTGGACGAGGTCGTGCGAGGATCCCGACGTGCCGGCGCGAGGCCGGCCGCGACCAGGGAGGCACGATGTTCGCAAGGTCCCTCGGGGACGACGGCGCGGAGCTGCGGCCGCTGGAGCCGTGGCACGCGGAGGAGCTGCTGGCGACCATCGACCGCGGCCGGGAGTTCGTGGGTCGGTTCGTCCCCTTGCCCGACCGGATCACGGACGTCGAGTCGAGCCGGTCGTTCCTCGCCGCGTACGCCCAGAAGGCGGCGACCGACACCGGACGTCTCTACGGGATCTGGCTGGACGGCACGCTGGTGGGCGGCGTCCTGTTCCGCACGATGGACGTCGCGCAGGGCACGGCGGAGGCGGGCTGCTGGCTGGAGCCGGCGGTCGCGGGCCGCGGCCTGGTGACCCGGGCCGCCACCGCCATCATCGACTGGGCGGTCCGGGAGCGCGGCATCCACCGCGTGGAGTGGTGGGTCGCGTCGGGCAACGCGCCGAGCATCGCCGTCGCCCGCCGGCTGGGGATGCAGCGCGACGGCGTGCTGCGCGAGCACCACGAGCACCGCGGGGTGCGGCAGGACATCGAGATCTGGTCCGTGCTCGCGCCCGAGTGGCTCGCGCGGTCGTGAGCGACGACCGGGACGTCGAGCTGGTCGGCGGCGTCGAGCGGCGCGAGATCGTCCTCGTCGAGCCGGACCCCGCGTGGCCCGCGCGGTTCGCGCGGGAGCGCGAGCGCATCGCGGCCGCCCTCGGGCCGGTCGCGGTACGGGTCGACCACGTGGGCTCGACGTCGGTGCCCGGCCTCGCCGCGAAGCCGATCGTCGACATCGACGTCAGCGTGCCGGACGTCGAGGACGAGGACGCCTACCTCCCCGCCCTGCTCGCCGCGGGGTACCTGCTGCGCGTGCGCGAGCCCGGCCACCGCCTGGTCCGCACGCCCGACCTGGGCGTGCACGTCCACGTCTGCTCGGCGGGCAGCGACTGGGAGCGGCTGCACCTGCTGTTCCGCGACCGGCTGCGGCACGACGCCGACGACCGCGCCGCCTACGCCGCGCTCAAGCGCGAGCTCGCAGCACGCGAGTGGCCGAGCATGAACCACTACGCCGAGGCGAAGGGCGAGCTGATCGCCGAGATCACCGCCCGGGCGGAGGCGTGGGCCTCCGCCACGGGCTGGCGGGTCGCGGACGCCGACCACGGCCCCTCCTGACACGACGGCGCGGGCCCCGCACCACTGGTGCGGGGCCCGCGCGTCGGACGTCAGGTCACTCGGCGCTCATTCGTTGGTCGCGTCCTCCGCGCCCCCGTGGCGGCGCCGGCCGGCCAGGACCAGCCCGGTTCCCGTGAGCACGATCAGAGCGCTCGCGGCGAGCAGGGCGGGGTCGCTGCCCGTCTGCGCCAGCCGCCCGGGCGCCGCGACGGCGGTCTGGGTGGCCTGACGCGCGTCCGCGCCGCCGAGGTTGGCCGGGTCGGCCGCGTCGGCCGCCGCGACGACGGTGCCCTCGTGGGTGACGTACACCGGCGCCGTCGGGGCCGGGGTCCGGCCCGAGGGGCCGCCGGCGTCCGTGGGACCGGTCGGGTCCGTCGGCTCCGTCGGGTCGGTCGGCTCCGTCGGGTCGGTCGGCTGCGTCGGGTCGGTCGGCTGCGTCGGGTCGGTGGGCCCGGTCGGGTCCGTGGGCTCCGTCGGGTCGGTCGGGTCCGTGGGCCCCGTCGGGTCCGTCGGGTCCGTCGGGTCCGTCGGGTCCGTCGGGTCCGTCGGGTCCGTGGGCTCCGTCGGGCCCGTCGGATCCGTGGGCTCCGTCGGGCCCTCAGGCTCGTCCGCCAGCGTCACGCCGATCCAGTCCCAGGCCGTCGACGGGCGGTCGAGCTCGCCCAGGCCGATGAACCAGTGCTGGAACTGGGCCGGCGTCCACTGGCCCGTCTCGGGGTCGATCGTCCCCTCGCCGTGGTTGTTGTGGTCCCACCCGGTGTAGAAGTGCGGGCTGCCCTGCTCGGTGCCCTCGGCCGAGCCCCAGAGCTGGAACGTGGGGAGGTCTGCCACCTTCGTCCCGGCGGGGACGCGCACGAAGACCTTCTGCCCCGGCTTCACCGTGTCGATCACGCGGCCGCCCGCGTCCACCAGCACGACGCCCTCGGGCACGGGCGCTCCGTCCGCCGTGCGGAGCTCGACGTGGACGTCGCCGCTCCCACCGACCAGCGAGGCGGTGAACCCGTAGTCGGTCGTCCCGTCGGCGTTGCGCACGAAGCCGTTGCTCGTGAACCCCGGCTGCGGCATGACCGCGTTGGTCGTCAGGCCCTTCTCGATGAGCCACGCCGCGGTCTGCAGCGTCGCCCTGCGGTCGCTGTTGTAGGCGTCGTCCCAGTTGTGCGTCCAGTCCTCGTCCGAGGCCTCGAATTGCTGCAGCGCCTTGTCCGACACCGTGACGTGGTTGTCCGCGTCGACGTCGAACAGCAGGCCCATGACGTCGTGGCCCGTGCTGAAGTACCAGACGGCGAACTGGGTGGCCTCGTACGCGGTGTAGTCCATGATCCGGTCGCGCTCGGCGTCCGACTGCTGCTGCCACCACTCGCGCACCTGGGCCTCGGTGTAGGTGCCGTCGTCGATCCACGCCGCGTACCAGCTGCGGTACGTCTCCCACGGCGTGCCGGTCGTCACCGTCACCCCGGCCCGATCGAACAGGCGCTCGGCGTCGGCCACGCGGGCGGCCATGTCGTTGCCGCCCTTGTAGCCGTTGACCAGCACGGTCTGCTGCGCGGAGGTGTTCTCCCAGTGGATGCCGTCGGCGTCGGGCGTCACGCTCTCGTCCCCCGACCAGGCGTGGTACCAGGAGCCCGCGATGTCCCGGTCGTAGACCATGTGGACCGTGCCGTCGTCGTCCACCAGGGTGTGGTGGAGGATGTGCAGCTGGGGCTGGCCGTTCCAACCACTCCAGTCCTTGCCGGAGCCGCCCTCGGCGGGGTCCAGGAAGTACCAGTAGTCGCAGCCGAACCCGTCCTGGCCGCCGTCGTGCCAGTGCGGCTGGTACGCGGGGTCCGGGTAGGCGGCCGACGTGGCGCCGAGCAGCGGCGCGGACGGCGCCGTGGCGGCGCCGCGGGAGGCCGTGGCGGTCCCCTGGCCCGCGTCCGCGGTGCCCTCCGGCTCCGCCTCGGCGGCCGGGCCGGCCTGGGCCTCGTCGTCGGCGGCCTCCGTGTCTTCCGCAGGAGCGTCGCCCTCGGCGGGGGTCGTGTCCTCCGCGGGAGCCTCGTCCACGGCGGGGGTCGTGTCCTCGACGGGAGCCGCCTCCTC
This sequence comes from Isoptericola sp. NPDC057559, assembly GCF_042801555.1. Lineage (NCBI taxonomy): Bacteria > Bacillati > Actinomycetota > Actinomycetes > Micrococcales > Promicromonosporaceae > Isoptericola > Isoptericola sp. NPDC057559. Next base: position 140,177 of record NZ_JBHVFQ010000002.1, on the reverse strand, counting down.
GGCGTTCCCGGCGGGGGCCGCGTCCTCGGTGTCGTCGGCGGGAGCCGCGTCCCCGATGTCCTCGGCGGGGGCCGGGGCGACCACCGGGTCGACCGGCTCCGCGGGGGTGTCGGCGGGAGCCGTCTCGCTCCCCGGCTCGGTGGCCGTGGTGGGGGCCTCGGCGTCCTGCCTCTCGGTGTCGTCGGTGTCGCCGGCGTCCTCCGCCGACGCCGAGGGGGCGGCGGGCTCGGGCTGGCCGCCCGCCGCGGTGTCCCCCTCCCCGGCGAAGGCCGCGAGGGGCGCGCCCAGCGCGAGGGCGGCGGAGACGGCGGAGACGGTGGCGGTGCGGCGGACCTTCATGATCGTTCCTCGATGTCGTCGGGCTTCCTGATGCCTCTACCGTCCCGCCGGAGCCGGGTCCCCCGGCACGCCCGAACGATGGCTGCCGGTACCGCCGAACGTCGGTATCTGTGGGCGCCCCGGCCGGCGGTCCGGTCGCCGTCGCGCGCCCGCTGGCTACGCTGAGGTCGTGGACCCGGCCCCGACGCGGATCGACGTGCTCGTCGCCTCGGTCTGCGCCGCGGGCGGCGTGCTCCTGGTGCTGCTGCGCACCCGGTCCGGTGTCGGTTGGGCGCCCACCTGGGCCGAGGCCGCCACCCAGGTCGGCGCGGCGGCCCTGCTCCTGGCGCGGTCGCGCCACCCCCTCGTCGTCCTCGCCGGGTGCGCGGCGGCCAGCATCGTCTCCCCGGTGATCGCCACGTTGGGCGCCGCCCACGCCACCGGCCTGTACGTGACGTCGTCCCGCGTCAGCGTCGGCGCGATGCTCGCCGCGGTCACCGTGACCTGGCCCACCTGGTTGCTCACCTCCGAGAGCACGGGGCCGAGCGTGCTGTGGGCGGGGATCGTCATCCTCCTCTTCGCGTACGCCGCGGGCAGCCTGCAGCGTCTCCAGCAGGACGCCGACGCCGACCGGGCGGCCCGCGCGGAGGCCGACGCGAGGGCCGCCGAGCGGGCGGCGCTCGCCAGAGACCTGCACGACGTCGTGTCACACCGGATGAGCTACGCCGTCGTCGAGGCGGAGGTGCTCCGGACCGCCAGCACGGACGACGCCGTCCGGCGCGCCGCCCAGGAGATCGGCACGAGCTGCCGGGACGCACTGGCCGAGATGCGCACCGTGCTCCACGCCCTCACGGCCGAGGGCGGCGGGCCGGGCGCGGGGCGGGACGACGGGGTCGAGCTCGAGGCGCGCGTCGGTGAGGCGAGGAAGGCCGGGCAACCGGTGCGGGTCGTCGGCGCCGCCGCCGCGCACTCGCCGCCCGACGTCGTCGACCGCACCGTCCTCCGCGTGGTCGGCGAGGGGCTGACGAACGCCGTACGGCACGCGCCGGGCGCAGCCACGGTGGTCGAGCTCGACGACCGGGGTCGCGAGCTCAGGGTCTCCGTGCGGAACGAGGCTCCGACCCGCCCGCCGACCGGCCTGACCACCGGCGGCTTCGGCCTCACCGGCCTCCGCGAGCGCGTAGAGCTGCTGGGCGGCAGGCTGGACGCCGGGCCGACGACCGACGGCGGCTATCGGCTCCGCGCCGTCCTGCCGAGGGGGCCCGCATGATCCGGGTGGTGGTCGCCGACGACGAGGCGCTGCTGCGCGCCGGCATCGTCCGGCTCGTGGAGACGGCGCCCGACCTCGAGGTGGTCGGCCAGGCCGAGGACGGCACGGAGGCGGTACTGCTCGTCCGGGCGCACGGCCCAGACGTCCTGCTCCTCGACATGCAGATGCCGGTCATGGACGGCCTGGACGCCACGATCGCCGTCCACCGGGAGCATCCGGAGACGGCGGTGGTGGTGCTCACGAGCCACCTGACCGACGACTACGTGCTCCCCGCTCTGCGCGCCGGGGCGGCCGGGTACCTGCTCAAGGACTCGACCCCCGAGGAGCTGCACCAGGGCATCCGGGCCGCGGTCGCGGGCGATGCCATCCTCTCGCCGCGCGTGGCGCGGCACCTGCTCGCCGCCGCGGGAGACGACGTCGCCGGTCACCGCGCGGACGCCCGCCGGCGCCTCGCGGTCCTGGCCCCGAAGGAGCGGGAGGTGGTGACGGCTCTCGCCGACGGACTCTCGAACGCCGGGATCGCCGCGCGGCTCTTCCTGGCCGAGTCGACCGTCAAGGCCTATCTCGCGAGCGCGATGAGCAAGCTCGGCACGGCGAACCGCACCCAGACCGCGATCCTCGCCCACGAGGCGGCCCACCCGTAGGGCCTGGGGCCGATCGCCCGACGTCTACCGCTCCTCCTGGGCGGCCCCACCCTCGGCGTCGAGCAGCGTGCCCGCCGCGTGCGCCTCGAAGAGCGCGGAGGCGGCGTCGGCGTCGCCGTCGTCGAGCACGTCGAGCAGGCTGCGGTGCCAGTCGGCCACCTGGTGCCAGTCGCCGGTGAACTCGGGGTCGCCGAGCAGGTGCATGGACCGCAGGCTGGGCTCGATGATGTCCCACATGCGCGGCAGGTAGCCGTTGCCGCTGGCCTCGATGACGGCGCGGTGGAAGCCGAAGTCGAGCTCGCGGAACGCGGGCAGGTCGTGGGCCTCGACGGCGCCGTGCATCTCGTCGATGACCTTCTCCAGGCTGGAGCGGGTCTCGGGGGCGAGCTGTCCGCAGGCGAGCCGGCCGGCGAGCGCCTCGACGGCCACGCGGGCCTGCTTGGCCTGCTGCGCCTCCTCCTCGGAGTACTGCGCGACGAAGTTGCCCTGGTGCCGCACGTGCGTCACCAGGCCCTCGTGCGCGAGGCGCTTGAGGGCGTCGCGCACCGGCGCCTGGCTGACCTGCAGGCGGCGGGCCAGCTGCGACTCGACGAGCTGCTCCCCCGGGGCCAGCTGCGACGTCTTGATCATCGACTTCACGAGGTCGTAGATCTGGTCCGACAGGAGCCCGCGCTCCAGGCCGCTGATCGAGCTGAGCGCGTCCGTCATCCCTGCTGCCCCACCCGGTTATCGACAATCGTTTGTGCGTCGCCAGCGTACGCGGTCAGCCAGGCGTCCGCGATGATCCGCGACGCCGGGGGCGTGGGGTGGACACCGTCGGGTGCCAGCGCTGCCGCCCCGGCGTCCTCGGCCGCCCGGGTGAGCAGGCCGTGCAGCGGCACGAGGGCCGCCCCGGTCTCGGCCGCCAGGCGCGTCACGACGTCCCGCTTGCCCGCCAGGTCGTCGAGCCAGGCCTGCTGCTCGTCGCGCACCGGCAGCACGAACGGCTCGACCAGCACGAGCCGCGGCGAGCCCGGCACGCGCTCGAGCAGCCGCCGGTAGGTCGCCTCGAACGACTCGGCGCTCGTCGGGTCGCCGGCGTCGAAGCGCCGCCACGTGTCGTTGACCCCCACGTACACCGTGAGGACGTCGGGGGCGGACGGCGCGACGTCGCGTTCCCACCGGGCCTCGAGGTCGACGGCGCGGTCGCCGCCGATGCCGACGTTGACCACCTCGGCGTCGGGCAGGGCGCGCGCGACGAGGCCGACGTAGCCGTCGCCGAGCGACGTGGCGTTGCCGCGGTCGCGGCCGGCGTCGGTGATGGAGTCCCCGACGAAGACGAGGCGTCCGGGGGTTCCGCTGCTGGTCATGAGGTCTCCTTCGAGTGGCGGACGGGTCCGACCGTAGCGGTTCGGGGCGGCCACCACATCATTGTCAGCGATTATCGATTAATGTAACCTGCCGGTGCTTGACGATCCGGGCCGACGCACCCGCGTCGCCCCGACTACCCGTGACCACACGAGAGGTCGGAGCACTCGCAATGAAGCGACCCCTGTCAGCACTCCTGCTGACGTCCCTGCTCGTCGCAGGGACACAGACCACGGCGCACGCGGACCCACCCGCGACCGCCGGCACGCAGGCCAAGGCCGGCGTCGTCCTCTACGTCTCCCCCGGCGGGAACGACCGCGCCAAGGGCGACCAGAAGCGCCCCCTGGCGACCCTCGAGGGCGCGCGCGACGCGATCCGCGACCTGTCGAAGGGACAGCGCAAGAAGGGCGTCACCGTGTACCTCCGCGAGGGCACGTACGAGCGCTCGGAGTCGTTCCTCCTCGGCCCGGAGGACTCGGGCACCAAGGACGCGCCCATCACCTACGCCTCCTACCCGGGCGAGACCGCCACGATCACGGGTGGCAAGGAGCTGCCCTACGACGGCTTCTCCGCCGTCACCGACCAGGCCGTGCTCGACCGGATCATCGAGACGTCCGCCCGCGACGACGTCCTGCAGATCGACCTGGGCGCGCTCGGCATCGACGACTACGGCCAGCTCAGCCGGCACGGCTACTGGAAGGCCAACGACGTCAGCACGACGCCGCCCATGGAGCTGTACGTGGACGGCGAGGACATGACCCTGGCCCGCTGGCCCAACGCCGGCGCGGCCAAGGACACCGTCCAGATGAACAAGATCGTCGACGCCGGCCCCACCAAGAACGACGCCGACCTGCAGGAGCGCGGCGGCACGTTCAGCTACTCCTACGACCGGCCCCAGTACTGGACGCAGGCGAAGGACGTCTGGCTGGACGGCATTTTCGGCCAGAGCTGGGAGTGGTCCTACAACAAGATCGACAAGATCGACACGGACGCGCGCACCATCACGCTGCGCTACGGCGAGATGTCCGGCCTGATGAAGACCTGGTACCCGGACTTCCACTTCGCGCAGAACCTGCTCGAGGAGCTCGACGCGCCAGGCGAGTACTACATCGACCGCGACGCCGGGATGCTCTACCTGGTGCCGAACGCGTCGTTCCTCGCGCAGCGCGGCGCCCCCGTCGTCACGACGCTCGACGAGCCGATGATCCGCACGGACGGGGCGTCGTACGTGACGTTCGACGACCTGGTGCTGGAGTACGGGCGGGCCACGGCCGCCGTCGTCCTCGGCGGCAGCCACGTGACCGTCTCGAACAGCGACGTCCAGAACTTCACCGACGGCGGCGTGCTCATCAACTCCCCCGGCCGGTACACGTACGACGGCATCCCGGTGAACCGCGGCGGCACGGACCACGCCGTCGTCTCGAGCGACATCCGCCACGTGGGCGGCGTCGGCGTCGTGCTCCAGGGCGGCGACAAGGCGACGCTCTCCCCGGGCCGCAACCGCGTCGAGGACTCCCACATCCACGACTTCGCGTACTACCACAAGGCGTACAACCCGGGCGTCATGTTCGACGGCGTCGGGAACATCGCGCGCGGCAACGAGATCAACGACGCGCCGCACCCCGGCATCATCGTGCACGGCAACGACCACCTGTTCGAGCAGAACGAGGTCTACGACGTCTGCAAGACGTTCCAGGACCTGGGCGCGATCTACATGAACTCCGGCGAGACGCCGCAGCAGCGCGGCCACGTCTTCCGGCAGAACTACTTCCACGACATCGGCGTGGGCAAGGACGGGATCGAGGGCATCTACGCCGACAACTTCACGTGGGACCTGGAGATCAGCCAGAACGTCTTCGTGAACATGGGCAACGACGCCATCAAGTCCGGCTCGGCCGACTACATCGACGCCACGAACAACGTGTTCGTCGACACCAAGGTGCCCTACGACAACTACACGCAGTGGATGGGCGACGGCGAGGGCAACACCGTCGACCGCGTGTACATGCCGAAGTGGAAGCAGGTGTTCGCCGACAACAAGGACTTCGTCGGCACGCCGTACCTGACCAAGTACCCCGAGCTGGGGCACTTCTTCGAGGACAACCACTACTTCCCCGACCACAGCACGTTCGCCAAGAACGTCGTCTGGAACCCGAACCGCACCCGCAACCCCGACGTCAACGCCGAGGGGGCCCTGGACACCAAGAAGCTCCTCAACTACGGGGACAACTGGGTCACGGACGCCGACCCCGGGTTCGTCGACGCGGCGAACGGGGACTACACGCTCACCGCGGACTCCCCCGTCTTCGACCAGGTCCCGGGCTTCGAGGCCATCCCGTTCGACGAGATCGGCACGGACGGGCACGTCGGCCAGTCGCAGACGCCGGACACCGTGGCGCTCGAGTCGCTGGTGCTGCCCACCGACCGGCTCGGCGTGACCCTCGGCGACGAGGTGTCGGTGGCCGCGCAGGCCGTGCCGTGGAACGCCACCCAGCAGGCCGTCACGTACACCTCGAGCGACCCGGAGGTCGCGACCGTCAGCGCCGCGGGCATCCTCACCGCCGTCGCGCCGGGCGAGGTCACGGTCACGGTCGAGTCGAAGGCCGACGCGGGCATCCGCGACGAGATGGCCGTCACCGTGGCGGCCGGCGACGGCGTGCTGCACTCGACGGACTTCGAGTCGGGCGGCAACGGCTGGCCCACGGACCCGAACCGCGCGATCGTCGACGACGGCACGGGCGACCACGTCTACCGCATCAAGAACGGCGCGAACTCCCAGCTCGACCGCCAGCTCTCGGAGTACGCGCTCGACTTCTCCGTGACGACGCCGGCGGACGTGCCCGAGGGCGGGCAGCTGCTCGTCTACGACCGCACGGGCGCCACGCCCGGCGGGTTCGTCCGGTACCGCCACGCGGCGGCCGGGTCCACGTGGACGATCTTCGACTCGGCGTGGGGCACGGTGAAGGAGGCGAAGCTCCCGGCAGGCGAGGGACTGAAGCCCTCCACCGAGTACGACGTGCGCGTCGTGGTCACGGCGGGCGGCGTGCGCGTGCTGGTCGACGGCGAGGAGGTCGTCGCGGGCGCCAACCCGGCCCCGAAGGCGGCCGGCAAGGTCGGCTTCTACGTGCAGGGGTTCACCGCCCTGGACTTCGACGACGTGTCGTTCTCCCTGGTGGGCGTCGACCCCGACGGGCTGACGCTGGCGCCGTCGGCCGCGACGATCGAGCCGGGCGAGACCCGCGTGATCGCCCCGTCGTTCACGCCCGCGGACGCCACCCGCACCGGCCTGGAGTGGACGTCGAGCGACGAGTCCGTCGCGACCGTCGACGCCAAGGGCACCGTCCGCGGCCGCGCGGCGGGGACGGCCACCATCACCGCCACGTCGACCGTGGTGCCCGGCCTCGCGGCGACGTCCACCGTGACGGTGCAGGCGGCGGAGCACCCGGTGACCGACCTCGGCGCCGAGATCCTCGACCCGGCGGCGTGGGCCCCGGGCGAGGGCGTGACGGTGTCCGACGGCGCCGCGCACCTGGCGCCGCGCGGCGCCTGGGGCTTCGCGCCGAAGAAGTTCGGCGACGAGCTGCTGCGGTTCACGACCTCCGTGGGCGACTACAACGGCGGCTGGTTCGGGTTCTCCGTGCGGTCCAAGACCGCCGGCACCCCGGTGTGGACCAACAGCAGCTCGGGCTACCTGGTGGTCATCAAGGAGGACGTCATCGAGATGCAGCGGTGGAAGCCCGACGTCTTCATGATCGACACGTTCCCCAACACGGTGATCGAGCCCAACTCGACCCACGACGTCACGTTCGGCGCCGTGGCCGTGGAGGGCGGCATCCGCGTGGTGCTCCGCGTCGACGGCGAGCCGGTGTGGAGCTACCTCGACGACACGGCCGACAACACCCTCGCCACCGACGGGTACTTCACCGTCTACCGGCAGGGCCCCGCGGGCGAGATGAGCATCTCCCCCGCGAGCTGACCGAGCCCCCTTCGAGCACGGGATCCGTACCGCCAACCACCCGGATGGCGGTACGGATCCCGTTCTCGAAGGGGAGGGTGACCGGATTGAATCCTCCAACCTCTGACACCTTCGGCCTGGCACGAGGCTTGCCGTGCCCGTGTCGGGCCCGCTAGTTTGGCGATCAGTCATCCGATGTTTCCCGTCGCCACGAAGAGGTGCGCATGCCCACCATCACCGACGTCGAGATCACCGACGTCCGCTTCCCGACGTCCCGCACCGCCGACGGCTCGGACGCCATGAACGCCGACGCCGACTACTCGGCCGTGTACGTCGTCCTGCGCACCGACGGCACGGACACCGAGGGCGCGCCGCTGGCCGGCCACGGCCTGACGTTCACCATCGGCCGCGGCACCGACGTCGTCGCGCTGGCCGCGCGCCACCAGGCCGACCTGCTCGTCGGGCGCGACGTCGACGAGGTGGTCGGCGACATGGGCGCCACGTACCGCGAGCTCACCGCCGACAGCCAGCTGCGCTGGCTCGGGCCGGAGAAGGGCGTCGTGCACCTGTCGCTCGCCGCCGTCCTCAACGCCGCGTGGGACCTGGCCGGGCGCCGCGCCGGCAAGCCCGTGTGGCGGCTGCTCGCGGACATGACGCCCGAGGAGCTGGTCGACGTCGCCGACCTGCGGTACCTCTCCGACGCGCTCACCCGCGACGAGGCGCTGGAGATCCTGCGCGCCGCGGAGCCCGGCAAGGCCGAGCGGATCGCGCACCTGGAGCGCCGCGGCTACCCCGCGTACACGACGTCGGCCGGCTGGCTCGGGTACGACGACGACAAGCTGCGCCGCCTCACCCAGGAGGCCGTGGACGCCGGCTACCGGCACGTGAAGCTCAAGGTCGGCGCCCGCCTCGAGGACGACGTGCGCCGGCTCGGGATCGCGCGCGAGGTCGTCGGCCCGGACCTCACGCTGATGATCGACGCCAACCAGGTGTGGGACGTGCCGGAGGCGATCGAGTGGGTGCGGGCGCTCCAGCAGTTCGACCCGCTGTGGATCGAGGAGCCCACGTCGCCCGACGACGTCCTCGGCCACGCCGCCGTGCGCGAGGGCGTCGCCCCCGTGCGCGTCGCCACCGGCGAGCACTGCCACAACCGCGTGATGTTCAAGCAGCTCTTCCAGGCCGGGGCCACCGACTACTGCCAGCTCGACACCGGCCGCCTCGCCAGCGTCAACGAGATCGTCTCGGTGCTGCTGCTCGCCGCGAAGTTCGGCGTCCCCGTCTGCCCGCACGCCGGCGGAGTCGGCCTGTGCGAGATGGTGCAGCACGTGTCCGTGCTCGACTACGTGGCCGTCTCCGGATCGCTGGACGGGCGGATCACCGAGTTCGTCGACCACCTGCACGAGCACTTCACCGACCCGTGCCTGGTGCGGGACTTCGGCGAGGGCGTGTCGTACGTCGTGCCCACCGCACCGGGGTACTCCACGCAGATGCACCCGGGATCCGTGGCCGAATTCCGCTTCCCCGACGGTGGGTACTGGGGTGCCGAGCCCGGCCGCTGATCGGGAGGTTCGGCGGCGAGGGCCGAGGCCGTAGCCTGCGTCCGTGCACGAGTCCGTCACCTTCCCCGGCGGCCGAAGCCCGGCTGCGCAGGCGAGGTGGCTGATCCTCCACCTCTCCGTCGGCGGCGGCCTGCTGGCCGCCGCGACCGGGCTCGCCCTGACACTCCCCGCCGCGAGCCGGGGAGGCTTCGACCGCCTGGAGTTCCGGCTGCTCCTCCTGACGGTCGTCCTGGCGGTCGCCGCGGCCCTCTATCTCGTCGAGGTGGCGAAGCAGGTCCGGCGGCGCGCGCGGGGCGACGAGGTCCGCGGCGCGACGCGGCTCGGCCTCACCGTGGGCCGCGCGGGCTTCAAGGACATGACGAGCCAGAAGCGCGGCACGGTCCCCTGGCACCACGTCGCGCGATGGCGGGTGGAACGCGGCGAGCTGCACGTCCAGCTCCGGCACGGCAAGCCCTCGCGCGTCATCAGGCTGAGCGGGCTGCGGGCTCCCGCGAGCGAGGTCGCGGAGGCTTTCGAGACGTACTCGAGGATGCCGCCCTCCGGAGGAGCGGGCGGCCGCGCCGGCCGGCGGTGACCGGTGGTGACCCGGAACACGTTGACCTCAACAAGGGTTCAGGTCGTAGCGTGACCAGCAACGACACCAGCTTCGCCGAAGGGAACGAGATGTCCGTCTACACCTTGCCCGACCTGCCGTACGACTACAGCGCCCTGGAGCCGCACATCAGCGGCAAGATCATGGAGCTGCACCACGACAAGCACCACGCGGCCTACGTCGCGGGCGCCAACACCGCCCTCGACAAGCTCGCCGAGGCCCGCGAGTCCGGCGACAACGCCGCGGTGAACCTGCACGAGAAGAACCTCGCGTTCAACCTCGGCGGCCACACCAACCACACCGTCTTCTGGCACAACCTGTCCCCCGAGGGCGGCGGCGAGCCCGAGGGCGAGCTCGCCGAGGCCATCAAGGACGCCTTCGGCACCTTCGCCGCCTTCCAGGCCCAGTTCGCCGCCGTCGCCACCGGCATCCAGGGCTCCGGCTGGGCCGTCCTCGGCTGGGACTCCATCGGCCGACGCCTCGCGATCTTCCAGCTCTTCGACCAGCAGGCCAACGTGCCCGTCGGCATCACCCCGCTGTTCATGCTCGACATGTGGGAGCACGCCTTCTACCTCGACTACCTCAACGTCAAGGCCGACTACGTCAAGGCCGTCTGGAACATCGCCAACTGGCAGGACGTCGCCGCCCGCCTGCAGCGCGCCCGCACCCAGACCGCCGGCCTGATCGTCCCCGCCTGACGCAGGCCCGTCGCTCGACGCCGCGGCGCACCGATTCCTCTGATGAATCGGTGCGCCGCGGCGCGAACTGCGCCATACTCCACGGCATGTCCCGCACCGATGAGGTCGTCGACGGCGTCCGCCGCATGATCGTCGACGGAGAGCTCGGCCCCGGCGACCGGCTCCCCGTGGAGAAGGACCTCGCCGACCGCCTCGGCGTCTCCCGCGGGTCCCTGCGGGAGGGCGTGCGCGCGCTCACCGTGCTCGGCGTCCTCGACACCCGGCAGGGCGACGGCACGTACGTCACCAGCCTCGACCCGGCGCGGCTGATGTCCTCGCTGCAGTTCGTCGTCGACCTGCACGGCGACACCAGCGCCCGCCCGTTCCACGCCGTGCGGCGGGTGCTCGAGACCGAGGCCGCCGGCCTGGCGGCCCACCGCATCACCTCCGAGGCCGTCGCCGAGGCCCGCGCCGTGCTGGACGACACGGCCGCCGTCGTCGCGCGGCGCACCGTGGACCACGAGGCGTTCATGGCCGCCGACGTCGCCTTCCACCGCATCGTCGCCGCCCAGGCCGGCAACCCCGTGCTGGAGGCGCTCGTCGAGGCGCTGGAGGGCCGCACCGTCCGCGAGCGCCGCTGGCGCAGCTGGCACGAGGCCGGCGTCGAGGAGCGCACCCTGCGCGACCACGAGGCCATCTGGCGGGCGCTGGCCGCCGGCGACGCCGAGGCCGCCCGGGTCCGCATGGCCGCGCACCTCCTGGACGTCGAGGAGACGCTCCCGGGCGCGGAGGACACGGACGACGCGGACGGCGCGGAGGACTGACCGCTACGGTCCGACCGGCCGCGGGACCACCGCGTCGAGGGTGGGCCACGGCGGGCCGGCGCGCAGCACGCGGAGGAGCTCGTCCCCGAAGCGCCGCCCGTCGGGGAACTGGTCCCCCTTCTCCCAGCGCCACGCCGCCACCATCGCGAGCACCAGCTCGCGGCAGCGGTCGAGGAGCTCGCGGTCGACACCCGGGTAGTGCTCGGCGACCCGGGTGGGGACGTGCGCGAGGTCGAACTCCACGGGCCCGCGACAGCACGTCTCGAGGTCGATGAACAGCGGGCCGTCGTGGGTGCTCAGCAGGTTGCCCGGATGGGGCTCGCCGTGGAGCAGCTGCTCCCGCCCGGTCCCCTCGACCGCCTCGTGCAGCCGCCGCAGCCTGCCGCCGAGGAACGCGCGCTCGTCGTCGGGCAGCCCCGGGGAGAGCTCGGGCTCCGCGACGACCCGTTCCGCCTCGGCGATCCGGTCGGTGAACCGGGGAAAGGCCCCGTCGACGGCGCGCATCCCGGCGTGCAGCCGCCCCAGCGCCCGGGCGTAGGCGCCCGGCGCGACGGCGGGCGCCGCCGGCTCGTAGTACACCCACAGCGTCACCGTGAACCCGTCGCGGACGTGGACCGCCGGTCCGTCCCGGGGCGGCGCCAGGGCTGCGACGGGAGACCCCCGGTCGGCGAGCTGTCGCGCGACGTCGACCTCGAGCTCCGCGACCTCCTCCCCCACGTGCGCGACCCGCGCCATCACCCCGCACGGCTCCAGGCGCAGCGCGAGCTTGTTGGAGTTGTGGAGCACGATCGCGTCGTCGGCCGGCAGGCCCAGCGACGCGGCGATCGCGGTGGCGGCGTCGGTCGCACGCGCCAGGTCGGGCATCTCCACACGAAGGATCCTGGCATCGCGGCGCGCGGGCGCCCAGCTCTTTCGTCGTGGACGCGCGTCAGCGCGAGGCGCCCGCCCGGCCCGAGGCGGCGGCGTCCCCGCTCGCGTGCTGCTGCGCGAAGCGCCGCAGCGTGAGGATCACCGGGTCGGTGAGCAGGGTCCCGACGACCACCTGGCGCGCCGCACCGGCCGCGTCCTCGGGCACGGTGCGGAGGTCCGACGTCGCGATGAGGTCGGCGGCCTCCGCCAGCGCGACGAGCTGCTCGTCGCCGCACGCCACCCCGGCGGCGGAGGCGGCGCGCAGCTGGTTCGCGAGCCGCCGCACCAGGATCGGGTCGCGAAACCATCCCTGGGCGGCGACGAGCGCCAGCGCCTGCTCGGTCCAGGGGTCGTCGTCGTCCTCGCCCGCGGGTGTCGCACCGGTGCCGTCGCCGGCTCCCGTCTCCTCCCGCAGCAGGGCCCGCTGGGTGGTGCCGAGCAGGTCGCGGCGCGAGCCGGGCGGGTCGTCGAGGACCGCGAGCACCTCGCGGATGGCGGCCAGGCTCAGCCCCGCGGACCCGATCAGCGCACGCACCAGGAGGACCCGCTCCACGTGCTCGTCGTCGTACACGGCCTGGGTCCGCGAGGTCGCCGTGCCGGGGTGCAGCAGCCCCTCCCGCAGGTAGTACTTGAGCGTCGCGACAGCGACCCCGGTCCGGTCGGCCAGCCCTGAGATCCGCATCCTGCACCCTTCCACCTCTTGACATTGGAGAGTAGCAGTATCCAATATTGGATAGTTCGACTCCCCAATATGCGAAGGAGTCATCATGGTCACCCTGACCACGCACGCGCACGAGGACGACGTCGCCGTCTTCCTCATCGGCGCCCGGATCAACAAGCCCTGGCGCCCCGACGCCTGGGTCCCGGCGCTGGCCGCCATGGGACCGATGCTCGCGGAGCTCCACGACGACCCCGCCTCGGGGTTCCTCCACTCGCGCACCCTGGTGGGCACCCGGGGGGTCACCGTCGTCCAGTACTGGCGCAGCGTCGCGGACATCTACCGCTACGCCAACGCGGACGACCACCGGCACCGCCCGGCGTGGCTCGCCTTCTACCGCAAGGCCCGGCGCGTCCCCGGCGCGGTCGGGGTCTGGCACGAGACGTACGCCGTGCCCGCCGGCGGCCACGAGAGCCTCTACGCGGACATGCCGCCGTTCGGGCTGGCCAAGGCCACCGGCGTCGTCGCCGCGGGGCGGCGTGGACGCACCGCCCGGGAGCGTCTGCGGCACCGGACCCGGTAGCGGCCGAGGTACGGCGTCGCCACCGGGCCCGGCGCGCTACAGCTCCGGGGCGCGGACCCCGAGGGTGAGCAGCAGGTTCGCGTACACGCGCTGGTCGCCGGTGGCGACGAGCAGGGCGACGTCGTCGGACCGGGCGGCGTCGTAGAACGCGAACCGGTCCAGCTCGTCCCAGCCGACGTCGGGCCCGAGCATCGCCCGGTAGCCGGTGTGGGCGGGGATGTCCTCGCCCGCGGCGACGACGTCGCCCGCCACCCCGCCGGGGACCATGACCGACGCCGACTCGACCGGGACGGCGTCGAGGAGCACCTCGAGCACCTGGTCCACGGTCAGCAGGCCGGGGCGCAGGTTGAGGTGCACGCGCGCCGCGCCGGGCCGCGCGCCCGTGGAGTGCGGGTAGTTCGCGTCGGCCAGCAGGACGCGCGACCCGTGCCCCGCCGCGGCGAGCGCCGCGACGAGGCCCGGGTGCAGCAGCTCGTAGCGCAGCACGTCAGGCGGGGGCCGACGACGCGGCCGGGACCTGCGCGGAGGCGAAGGCGTGGCGCTGGCGGCCGAGGCCCTCGATCTCGACCTCGACGACGTCGCCGTCGGCGAGGTACGGGAAGCGGCCGGACAGCGCGACGCCCTCGGGGGTGCCGGTGCAGATCAGGTCGCCCGCCTCGAGCGTCATGTACTGCGACAGGTGGTGCACGATCGCCGCGACGTCGAAGATCATGTCGGTCGTGGACGAGTCCTGGCGGGGCTCGCCGTTGACGAACGACCGCAGCCGCAGGTCGGCGGGGTCCACCTCGTCCGCGGGCACCAGCGCGGGGCCGGTGGGCAGGAACGCGGGGCCGCACTTGCCCTTCGACCACTGGCCGAGCGAGTCGTCGAGCTGCCAGGCCCGCTCGCTCACGTCGTCCACCACGGTGTACCCGGCGACGTGCTCGCGGGCCGCCTCGACGGACGGCAGGTAGCTGGCCTGCTTGCCGACGACGATCGCGAGCTCGACCTCCCAGTCGACCTTGTCCGACCCGGGCGGGATCGGCACCGTGTCGTCGGGGCCGACCACCGTGTTGGGGTGCTTGAAGAAGATGATCGGCAGGCGCGGGGGCTCCGCGCCCGACTCCCGCGCGTGCGCGGCGTAGTTCTGGCCCACGCACACGACGGCGGCGGGGCGCGCGATCGGCGCGCCCACGCGCAGGGCGTCCGCGCCCTCGAGCACGGGGAGCTCGCCGGCCGCCAGCGCGGCCCGGGTGCGGGCGATGCCGTCGGCGGCGAGGAACGCGCCGTCGACGTCGTGGCTGCCGGGGATGCCGGCGGTCACGGGTCGCAGGTCGTAGGTGACGCCGTCGTGGGTGACGGCGGGGATCTCCTGGCCCACCGGGCCCAGGCGGAGCAGCTGCATCGGTGTCCTCTAGTTCTCTCTGGGGGGCGCATCGATCATGCGCCCGGGTCGCCGCTCGGTCACATCCGTCCCGCCATGCGGGCGGGCGGGGGTGGCCGGGCGTCAGGCGAAGGCGTCGGGGTGGGCCTCGGGGGCCAGCAGGCCCCGGTCGACGAGGTCCGTCCACAGCTCGGGCGGCACGACGGCGGTGTGCCGGTCCACGGCCTGGCGCACCTGGTCCGCCGTGCGGAGCCCCACCACGGTGCTCGCGACGGCCGGGTGCGTGCGCACGTAGGCCAGCGCCGCCTGCGGCAGCGTGACGCCGTGGTCGGCGCACGCCCGCGCGACGGCGCGGGTGCGGTCGAGCAGCGCGGCGGGGGCCTGCGCGTAGTCGTAGGTCGCGTCGTCGGGCACGGTCTCGCGGGCCAGCAGCCCCGAGTTGTAGACGCCCGCCACCACCACCGCGGCGCCCCGGTCGAGGGCCGCCGGGAGCAGGTCGGCCAGCGCGGGCTGCTCCAGCAGGGTGAACCTCCCGGCGCACATCACCACGTCCACGTCGGTCTCGCGCACGAACCGGGCGAGCATCGCCGACTGGTTCATCCCCGCGCCGACGGCGCCCACGACGCCCTGGTCGCGCAGCTCCAGCAGCGCGGGGACCGCCTCGGCGAACGCCTGCTCCTCGTGGTCGTCCGGGTCGTGCAGGTAGACGACGTCGACCCGGTCCAGGCCGGTGCGCTCCAGGCTCGCCTCGAGCGAGCGCAGCACGCCGTCGCGGGAGAAGTCCCACTCCCGGCGGGTGGCGGCGGGCACGTCGAAGATGTCGGTGTCCCGGCGGTCGGCCGTCTCGGGCGAGGGCACCAGCAGTCGTCCGACCTTCGTCGAGACCACGAGCTCGTCCCGCGGCAGGTCGCGCAGCACGGCGCCCACGCGCCGCTCCGAGAGCCCGAGCCCGTAGTGCGGCGCCGTGTCGACGTACCGCACCCCGGCCGACCACGCCGTGCCGAGCGCCTCGGCGGTCTCCTCGTCCGTGGTGGCCCGGTACAGGTTGCCGGCCTGCGCCGCCCCGTACCCGAGGCTCGTCAGGCGCACCCCGGTGGAGCGGACCTCCCGGGTCGGCAGCACGCCCGCCGCCGGCGCGGCGCTCACGCCTGCTCCGGCGGGCGCACGCGCAGGTCGTGCATGCCGCCGTCGACGGCGAGCGCGGTGCCCGTGGTGGAGCTCGCGAGCGGGCTGGCGAGGTAGCAGACGGCGTGCGCCACGGCCTCGGGGCTGACGAGCCGCCCCGTGGGCTGGCGGGCCTCCAGCGCGGCGCGCTCGGCGGCCGGGTCGGCCGCGGAGTCGAGCAGGCGACCCACCCACGGGGTGTCGACCGTGCCGGGGTTCACGCAGGTCACGCGGATGCCCTCGCGCACGTGGTCCGCCGCCATCGCGAGCGTCAGGGCCTGCACGGCCCCCTTGCTCGCGGAGTACAGCGCCCGCTGCGGCAGCCCCGACCACGACGCGATCGACGCCATGTTCACGACGGCCGCGTGCTCCGAGGCCCGCAGGTGCGGCAGCGCCGCGCGCGTCACGCGCACGATGCCGAGCACGTTGACGTCGAGCACCCGCAGCCACTCGGCGTCGTCGTTGTCCGCGACCGTGCCCTGGGCGCCGATCCCGGCGTTGTTCACGACGACGTCGATGCCGCCGAGCGTGGCGGCCGCGGCCTCGACGGCGGCGCGCACGGCCACGTCGTCGGTGACGTCGGCGACCTCCGCGCCCGCGCCCTCGGGCACGCCGTCGCGGGTACGGTCGATCGCGACCACGCGCGCGCCGCGCGCCAGGAGCGCGCGCACCACGGCGGCGCCGATGCCCGACGCGCCCCCTGTCACGACGGCACGGATGCCGGCGAACTCCGGCAAGGTCTCGGTGGGGGTGGTCACGGGTGCTCCTTCGTGCGGGGGAGGGTGGCGGGCCCGACGTCGAGCCCGTAGACGGAGACGGCGTTCGCGCCGCGCACGGCGGCGCGCTCGCCCGGGGTGAGGCCGGCCAGCAGCTCGTCGACGGCGGCGAGCCACCCGCCATAGCCGGACGCGAGCAGGCAGACGGGCCAGTCGCTGCCGAGCAGCAGCCGGCCGGGGCCGAGGACGTCGAGCGCGTGGTCGACGGCGGGCCGCAGGTCGGCGGTGGTCCACGAGTCCCAGCGGGCCTCGGTGACCAGCCCGGACAGCTTCGCGACGACGTTCGGCCGGGCGGCGAGCGCGGCCAGGTCGCGGCGCCAGGCGTCGAGGGCGGCCGGGTCGCCGGGTCGGCCGTCGGCGCCGGGCAGCGCGCCGAGCGGCGGCTTGGCGAGGTGGTCGAGCACGAACCGCACGCCCGGCAGCGCGGCGGCCAGCCGCGCGCACGAGGGGAGCTGGTCGGCCCGCACCACGAGGTCGAAGGGCAGCCCTGCGGCGCCGACGGCGGCGATGCCGGCGTGCACGTCGGGGCGGTCCAGGTAGTCGGTGCCGGGCTCGGCCTGCACCATCGTGCGGATCCCGACGAGGCGGTCGCCGCCGGGGCCCTCGCGGAGCGCGACCAGCCGGTCCTCGAGGTCGGGGGCGAACAGGTCGGCCCAGCCGACGACACCCGCGACGCGCGCCGCGCGCCCCTCCGGCGACGCGGCGACGGCCAGCAGGTCGTCGGTGTCGGCCCAGGTGCTGGCGCTCTGCACGACGACGGTGGCGTCCACCCCGTGCGCGGCGGCGGGCAGGTCCGCGGGCGTGAAGTCGGCGTCGATCGCGGCCATGGTCGTGGGGTCGATCCAGCGCTGCGGGGTCCGCGCGCGGACCCACAGGTGATGGTGCGCGTCGACGACGACGTCGGACATCCGGACTCCCTCGGCCTGGGGCAATTCATCCAACCTATAGGCCGTCGATCCCCTTGCGCTACCCCCGTGTGCGGCCGATAGGCTCGGAGCGCACGCCCGATACGTCATATCTCTACCGGCACCGCCCGCTCGACGAGGAGTGATCCGCATGACCCCGGCCGCCCCGCCCCTGCGCCCCGAGCAGGCCTGGTTCACGGAGGCCCGCTTCGGCCTCTTCGTGCACTTCGGCCTCTACTCCGCCGCCGCCCGGCACGAGTGGGTGATGAGCTTCGAGAAGCAGACCGCCGAGCAGTACGCACGCTACGCCGAGGTGTTCGACCCGGACCTCTTCGACGCGCGCGCGATCGCCCGCGCCGCGAAGGACGCCGGCATGAAGTACGTGGTGCTGACCACCAAGCACCACGACGGCTTCGCGCTGTGGGACTCCGCCGTCAGCGACTACAGCATCGCCCGCACCCGCGGGCGCGACCTCGTGGCCGAGCTCGCCGAGGCGGTCCGCGAGGAGGGCCTCCACCTCGGGCTTTACCACTCGCTCATCGACTGGCACCACCCCGACTTCACCGTGGACCACGTGCACCCCCGCCGGGACGACCCGGACGCCCACGCGCTCAACGAGGGCCGCGACATGGCCCGGTACCGCGAGTACCTGCACGCCCAGGTGCGGGAGCTGCTCACCGGGTACGGGCCGGTGGACTACGTGTTCTTCGACTTCACGTTCGCCGAGGACAAGGACGGCTGGCGCGGCAAGTACCCCGAGGACTGGGAGGCCGAGAAGCTGCTCGCCCTGGTCCGCGAGCTGCAGCCGCAGGCCGTGGTGAACGACCGCCTCGGCATCCCCGGCGACCTCGTCACCCCCGAGCAGTACCAGCCGGACGCCCCGATGCGCGACGCCGCCGGGGAGCTCGTCGTCTGGGAGGCCTGCCAGACGCTCAACGGCAGCTGGGGCTACGACCGCGACAACACGAAGTTCAAGGACCCCGACCTGCTGGTGCGCATGCTCGTCGACACGGTCTCCAAGGGCGGCAACCTGCTGCTCAACATCGGGCCCGACGGGCGCGGCGCCGTCCCCGCCCGGGACACCACGACCCTGGCCGCGCTCGGTGCGTGGACCCGCCTGCACGGTCGGTCGATCACCGGGGCCGGCCCGGCCGACGCCGACCTCGCCGCCGCCGTCGCGCCCGGGCTGCCGCCCGGGGCCGTGCTCACCCAGCGCGGCGACCGCCTGTACGTGCACCTGTTCGCCTGGCCGTTCGGGCACGTGCACCTGCGCGGCCTCGCCGACCGGGTCCGGTACGCGCAGCTGCTGAACGACGGCTCCGAGCTGCGCACCTCCCGCACCGACCCCGACCAGAAGGCGTGGAACACCAACCCCGGCGGCCAGCCGGCCGGCACCCTCACGCTGCACCTGCCCACCGTGCGGCCGGACGTCGCCGTGCCGGTGGTGGAGCTGTTCCTCGACGACCTGGGCTGACGCCGCACGGTGGGCACCGGGCTGGACTATGCTCCCCGGTGTCGAGGCGGACACGCACCGCCTGCGCTCGAAAAAGGGGCGCGCGGCAGCCCGGTCGTCGGAGTCGTCCACCGACCGGCGCCGGGCTCGCACGGGACACATACGGACCGCACCACTCATCCGTCACTGTTCCCTGGAGGCCCCGTGCCCACCGTGTCCGCCCATGTCGCCCGTACCCTCGCCCAGCACGTCGACCACGTCTTCGGCGTCATGGGCAACGGCAACGCCTGGTTCCTCGACGACGTCGAGCGCGCGACGTCCGCGCGCTTCACCGCCGTCCGGCACGAGGCCGGTGGCGTCGTCGCGGCCGACGCGTACTTCCGCGCGTCGGGCCGCATCGCCGCCGCCACCGCCACCTACGGCGCCGGCTTCACCAACACGCTGACGGCGCTGGCCGAGGCCGCGCAGGCGCGCGTGCCCCTGGTGCTGCTCACCGGCGACGAGCCGACGTCGGGCCCGCGCCCGTGGGACGTCGACCAGATCGCGCTGGCCGCCGCCGTCGGCGCCCGCACCTATACCGTCGGCCGCGCGGACGCCGCCGCGACCACCGTCATCGCGATCGAGCACTCCCTGACCTACCGGGTGCCCGTCGTCCTGGCGATCCCCTACGACGTCGCCGCCCGCGAGGCCGGCCCCGTCCCCGAGGCGCCCGAGCCGGCGCTGCCCGGGCCGCTCGCACCCGTGGGCCCGTTCGACGCCGCCGCGATCACCGACCTCGCGCGCGCCCTCGCGGGTGCCGAGCGGCCGCTGCTGCTCGCCGGCCGCGGCGCCTGGCTCGCGGGCGCCGGGGAGGCGCTGGGTGAGCTCGCCGCGGCGACCGGCGCGCTCACCGCGTCGACGGCGCTCGGCCGGGGCGTGTTCCCCGACGGCCGGTACGACCTCGGCGTCGCCGGCGGTTTCGGCGCCGACGGCGCGATGTCGCTGGTACGCGAGGCCGACGTCGCCGTCGTGGTCGGCGCGTCGCTCAACCAGTTCACGATGCGGTTCGGCGACCTCTTCTCCCCCGGCACCCGCGTGGTCCAGGTGGACACCGCCGAGGCGGCGACCCACCGCCACGTCGGCTCGTTCATCCGCGGGGACGCCGCCCTCGTGACGCGCGCGCTGCTCGACGAGCTGCGCGCCCTCGGCGCCGTGCCCTCGGGCTGGCGCGACTCCGTGGGCGTCGCGGCCGCCCGCACCTACGACACCGGCCCCGCGGACGGGATCGCCGCCGACGGCCGGCTCGACCCCCGCGGCGTGGCGAGCCGCATCGGCGCGCTGCTGCCCGCCGACCGCGTCGTCGTCTCCGACGGCGGCCACTTCATCGGCTGGGCCAACATGTACTGGCCGGTGGCCTCCCCCGACCGCATGATGATGGTCGGCACCGCCTACCAGTCCATCGGCCTCGGGTTCCCCAGCGTGCCCGGCGCCGCCGCGGCCCTGCCCGACGCGACCGTCGTCCTCACCACCGGCGACGGCGGCGGGCTCATGGCCCTCGCCGACCTCGAGACCGCGGTCCGCACCGCCGGCGGTCGGGGCGTCGCCGTCGTCTGGAACGACGCCGTGTACGGCGCCGAGGTGCACGTCTACGGGCGCCAGGGCCTCGCCGAGGAGCCCATGCGCATCCCCGAGACCGACTTCGCCGCGCTCGCCGCGGCCGTCGGCGCCGAGGGCGTGGTCGTGCGCACCCTGGACGACCTCGACCGGCTCGGGACGTGGGCGCGCGAGCCCGTCGGGCAGCGCCGCTTCCTCATGCTCGACTGCCGCATCTCCTCGACCGTCGTCGCCCCGTGGCAGGAGGAGGTCCTGCGGGTGAGCCGCACGCGGTAGCGCGGCTGGTCGCGCCAGACTGCACCCATGCTGATCAGCCGGGCGACCACCGCCGACGTCGTGGACCTCGCACAGCTCCTGTACGTCGACACCGCCGGCGAGGTGGGCGACGACGAGGCGGTCGACGAGTTCGCCGCCGAGCTCGGTCGATGGTGGGCCCACCGCGGCGACTCGCACGCCGCCTTCGTCGCCCGGAGCACGGACGGAGAGGTCGTCGGGATGGCATGGGTGGCGTTCGTCCCGCGGGTCCCGCGGGTCCCGCGCCCCCGTGCCACCGGTCGGCTGTCGGCCGACATCCAGACCGTCTTCGTCCGCTCGGACCACCGCGGTCGCGGCCTCGGCACCGCGCTCGTGGAGGCCGCGGCGGAGCATGCGACACGTCATGGCGCGGCGCACGTGACCGTCCACTCCAGCCGCAGGGCGGTGCCGGTTGACGAGCGGCTCGGCTTCGCGTCCTCCCCGCAGCTCCTGCGGACGACGGCTCCCCGGACGTGAGCCCAGGAGCGGGTGCGTGCCGGCTCGTCCCAGGTCGGGGCGTCAGCCCTCGCGGGGCTCGCTCTGGCCGCTCTGGACGAGGAACTGCTCCCCGCTGCACGAGTCGGGGAGGTGCTCGACAGGGCCGCTCGTCATGCCGCCGCCCAGGTGCACCTGCTCGCCGACGGTCAAGGTGAGCCCGAAGGCCTCGAGCGTCCGGGCCCGCGAGTCCCAGGCGAAGTCGGACGGGAACACGGGCACGATCGTCGTGCCGTCGCTCTCGACGACCAGGCAGCCGTCGACGAGCTGCAGCAGGCCGTCCAGCGCCGCCGCGTCGCCCTCGTTCCACGGCCCGGAGCGCACATACGACGCGGCGGGCGACGTCGGGTCGACAGGCGGCGGGTCGTCGGTGCAGGCGGTCGCCAGGACGAGGACGACCGCAGCGACCACGCCGGCGCGACCAGCGTTCTTCACGTGCTCATGATGCTGGGCGTGCTCGCCACGCGGAAGCCGCTGGCCCTGCGCTGGGGGTCGCTTCACCCGCCATGGAGGCTCGAACACGTGTTCGAGGGAGTGTCGGTGGCGGGTGGTTGGCTACTCGTATGGCCACACCGCCCAGCACCGCCGCTTCCCGGCTGGATGCTGTGCTGGAACAGGCCGCGGACGAGCAGGCGATGGTGAACGCGGCGGCGGGTCGCCGCACGGTCGCGCTCGCTCGGGTGCTGGCCGCGGCGCGGGTGGTGCCGGAGGCGTTGCTCGACGTCGAGATGGAGCGAGTGTCGTCCGCGACGGCGGAGCGACGTGGCTCGGTGGCGCACCGGGCGCTGGTGGCGGAGGTCGGGTGCGCGCTCGGGGTCAGCGAGCACGTCGCGGCCGGCTGGCTCGCGGACGCCCAGGTGCTGGCCTCGAAGGCGACCGCGACGTTGGACGCCTTGTGCGCGGGGACCATCTCCTACCAGCACGCGGCGAAGCTCGCCGACGCGGTCGGCGACCTGCCCGCGAGCGTCGCAGGACAGGTCGAGCGGACGGTCCTGGACCGGGCCCCCGGATTGACGGCGGCACGGTTCGGGGCGCTCGTCCGCGCCGCCCGCGACCGCCTGCACCCCGTGCCCGCCGAGGTCCGCCATGAGGCCGCCGCCCTGAAGGCGAACGTGTGGGTCGACGACGGCGCCGACGGGATGTCCTGGCTGACCGCACACCTACCCACCCCGGTCGCGCGTGCCGCCTACGACCGCCTGCACCGCACAGCCGCCCGTGCCAGGACGAACGGCGACCCACGCGGCGTCGGGCAGCTGCGCGCGGCCACACTGACCGCCCTCCTGCTCGACGACGGCATCGCCAGCCCACCGGTCGAGGCACCCGGCCCAGGCGCCACGGCAGGTGCCGGGCCAGGCAGCACACCACGAACCGCACCGGGAACCGCACCACCAGACCTGCCCGACCCGCTGGCCACCCTGGCCCGCACGGTCCGGCCGGTGGTGCACGTGACCGTCCCGGTCACCACGCTGGCCGGGGCCGGCGAATCCCCCGGCCTGCTGGACGGCACGACACCGGTCGACGCGGAGACCGCACGCCACCTGGCCGCCCGCGCGCCCACCCTGCGACGCCTGCTCACCGAACCCGTCACCGGCGCGATGCTCACCGTGGACCGCCGCAGCTACACCGTGCCCGCCGACCTGCGCGCGTTCCTCACCCAGCGCGACGTCACCTGCCGATTCCCCGGCTGCCGCGTGCCCGCTCGCCGCTGCGACGTCGACCACACCACCGCCTGGGCCGAGGACGGCCCCACCGATGCCGACAACCTGGCTCACCTGTGCCGCAGGCACCACACCCTGAAGCACGAGTCCCGCTGGCACGTCGAACAGGCCGACCACGGCGTCCTGGCCTGGACCTCACCCCGCGGCCGCACCTACCTCACCGCCCCCGGCACCGCCGACCACGCTCTCGCCCAGCTCGACGCATGGGCCACCGAGGCGGGGCACTTCACCCGCCAGGCCGATCCCGAGCCCGATCCCGAGCTCGATCCCGGCCGTCCGACCCGCCAGAGCGCCGCCGCGGGTGTCGCTGGATCGGTCGAGCCCCCTGCCACCTACCAGGACGACCCGCCGTACTGACGGGACCGCCTCGGGATCGCGCCTCAGTCCGTCCCGGGCGGCCCGTCCAGCACGGTCGGGGCGTACTCCAACAGCTGCAGCCGGCCGTCGAGGGTGCGGCTGTCGAGGAGCTCCAGCCGGACGTCGGGCCAGCCGTCGTAGAGGCGGTCGCCACCGGTGGCACCGTTGACCACCGGGAACACGACCACGCGCACCCGGTCCACCAGGCCGGCGACGAGGAGCGACCGGGCGAGGCCCGGGCTGCCGATCGTCCGGAGCGGGACGCCCTCCTGCTTCATGGAGCGCACGGCCTCGACGGCGTCGCCCGGGACGAGCGTGGTGTTCGCCCACTCCAGCGGCTCGGTGAGCGTCCGGGAGAACACGACCTTGGGGCGCGCGGTGACCTCGGCCATCTCCTCCTCGCCCGTCTCCGCGAACTGGGCGAAGAGGCGGTACGTCGTGGCGCCCAGCAGGGTGGTGAACTCCAGCCGGCCGTCCCGCTCGAGGAAGGCGAAGTAGTCCGGGCCGCCCATGCCCCACAGCCCCGGCCACCCCTCGGCGGAGCCGAACCCGTCGAGCGAGGTGATGTAGTCGATCATCAGGTCGGCCATGGCAGGGCCCCTTCCTGGCGCGCGTCGTCGGCGACGCCTCCGCCCCAGTATTCGCAGGGGTTGGGGCCGCGCGCACGACGACGGCTACCCCGGGTCGACGACCTCGTCGTCCCGGTGCGCGCCGTAGAACTCCGACTGGCGGCGCATCGTCTCGCGCGCCGGCGTGTCCCGCGCGGTCCCGTAGACCGTGCCCGGGAAGTCGAGCTCGCGCTGCACGGCCCAGATCTCGTCGTGGCTCCCGGGCGGCAGGATCCGGGCCGGGTCGCCCACGGCGACCCACCCGATCGGCACGACCGCGCCCGGCGGGAGGACGGTGTTGACGTGCACGACGCCGTGGATGCGCACCTCCGCGCCGGCGCCGACCCGGCTCCCCGGGAACAGGGCGGCACCGGTCGCGACGAACGCCTCGTCCTCGACCACGCTGCCGTTGACGTGCGCGTGCGGGCCCACCAGCACGGCGTCGCCCAGCCGCGCGTCGTGGCCGCGGCGGCCGCGCACGAGCGCCTGCTCCATGACCACGGTGTCGCGGCCGACGACGACGGCGCCGTCCTCCGCGGTGAGGACGGCGCCGTGCAGGATCCGGGCCCCGGCGGCGACGCGCACGTCGCCGACCAGCACCGCCGTCGGCGCGACGTACGCCGACGGGTCGACGGTGGGCGCGGTTCCTCGATGACGGATCAGCATGGCCCGGAACGTACCAGCGGGGACGGCGTCAGCGGCCGACGAACACCCCCGCGAAGAACTCGGCGAGCTCGTCGGTGGCGTCGAGCGGCAGCACGTGCGCCACGTACTGGTCGGGGCGCACGACGACCACCACCCCGTCGCGGGAGAGCTCTCGCTCGGCGAAGATGTCGTCCCCGGTCCAGACGGTGGGCCCGGCGGCGTACACCTTCTCCCAGTCGGTGAGCCCCAGGGGTCCGGTCTGCGGCCGGAACACCTCGGGGACCTCCGCGAGGTCCACGTCCTGGAAGGCCTGCTGGTAGACGACCTTCACGTCGAGGACGGCGTCGACGTCGGCGCCGTCCGGCGTGCACCGGGCCACGGGGGACTCCGGCGACGCCAGCCAGGCCGCCCACGAGTCGAGCGCGGACCGCGCCCCCGGGGCGGCGGCGTCGGCGAACGCGTAGACCCGCCACCGGCCGTCCGCCTTGGCGTGGTGGCCCAGGTGCACGGCGTTGCCGTCGCACACGCGCGTCACCTCGGCGGACTTGAACCGCTTGCCGAGCGGGAAGCCGGCCGCCAGCTCCTGCCGCGCGCCGCCGGCCACGATCGACGACGACCCGTACTGCGTCATGAACCCGGAGGGGAACTCCGACGTCGCGAGGTAGTAGTGGGCCAGCTCCTGCGGGTCGGAGATCTCCTCGGGCTTGCGGGCCATGAGGCTCGACCACTCGCGGTCGAAGTCGATGAGCTGCTGCGCCACGGGCTGCCGCTCGGTGGTGTAGGTGGCCAGGAGGGACTCGGGGCTGAGGCCGGTCAGCACGGACCCGAGCTTCCAGCCCAGGTTGAACCCGTCCTGCATCGACACGTTCATCCCCTGCCCCGCCTTGGCGCTGTGGGTGTGGCAGGCGTCGCCGGTGAGGAAGACGCGCGGGGTGCGGTGCTCCTCGCCGTCGGGCACGTCGTCGAACTTGTCGGTGACGCGGTGGCCGACCTCGTACACGCTGTGCCAGGCGACCTCCTTCACGTCCAGCGTGTACGGCGTGAGGATCTCGTTGGCCCGGCGGACGATCTCCTCGATCGGTGTCGTGCGCACCCGGTGGTGGTCGTCCGCGGCGACCTCGCCGAGGTCCACGTACACGCGGCAGAGGTACCCGCCCTCGCGCGGGATGAGCAGGATGTTCCCGGCCTCGGAGTTGATGGCGCACTTGGTGCGCCAGTCGGGGAAGTCGGTGTTGACGAGCACGTCCATCACGCCCCAGGCGTGCGCCGCGAACTCGCCGACGTGCTTGCGGCCGATCGCCTCGCGCACCGCGCTGCGGGCGCCGTCGCACCCGGCGACGTACCTGGCGCGTACGGTGCGCTCCTCGCCGGCGCGGTCGCCCGCGACGTGCCGCACGCGAACCTCGACGGGGTGCTCGTCGCCGTCGTGCACCGTGAGGCCGAGGAACTCGACGCCGTAGTCGGGCACGATGCGGGCCGGCCCGTGCGCGGCGGCCTCGGCGAAGTAGTCGAGCACGCGCGCCTGGTTGACGATGAGGTGCGGGTACTCGCTGATCTTGAGGCCGTAGTCCTCGGTGCGCGTGGTGCGCACGATGTGCTCCGGGTTCCGGGGGTCCGGGCCCCAGAAGTTCATCCAGCCGATGTTGTACGCCTCGGCGACGATGCGCTCCGCGAAGCCGAACGCGTCGAAGGTCTCGACGCTGCGCGGCTGGATGCCGTCGGCCTGGCCGAGCACCAGCCTGCCCTCGCGCTTCTCGATGATGCGCGTCGTGACCCCGGGGTACTGCGACATCTGCGCGGCGAGCAGCATGCCCGCGGGTCCGGACCCGACGACGAGCACGTCGACCTCGTCGGGCAGGTCGGCGGGCCGGTCCACACCGGTGCCGGCGGGCGGCAGCACCCGCGGGTCGCCGGACACGTAGCCGTGGTGGTGGAACTGCACGAGCTCTCCTCATCGTCGTCGATGCCCCCGACGTCCGCGTCGGGCCTTGCACGCTCGGCGGCGCCGTTCTATATTCGAACACGCCGTTCTACTATTGAATGCAGCCTAACCCACCGGAAGGACGCCGATGCCCGACGCCGGCCCCCCGCCGTCGCAGACCCTCAGCCGCGGGATCCGCATCCTCGAGACCCTCGCCGACGCCCGCGAGCCGCTCACCATCGACGACGTCGCCGGGCGGCTCGGCGTGCACCGGTCGATCGCGTACCGGCTGCTGCGCACCCTGGAGCACCACGGGCTGGTGGTGCGTGACGCGAACGGGCACGTCGCCCTCGGCGCGCGGATGGCGGCGCTGGCCGCCGGGGTCGCCCACGACCTGCAGGCCGAGGCGCTGCCGGAGCTCACCGCCGTCGCGAACGAGCTGGGGATGACGTGCTTCCTCGTCGTCCTCGACCACGACGAGTGCGTGACGCTCGTCAGCGTCGAGCCGCGCCACGCCGTCGCACCCGTGGCGCAGCGCCCGGGCACCCGGCACGCCGTCACCGCCGGGGCCCCCGGCAAGGCGATCCTCACGCTGGTGCCGGAGGCCGACTGGCCCGCCGGCATCCCGGCCACGCTGCGCGCCACCGTCGCCGAGGCCGCCGGGCGCGGGTGGGCGACCAGCCACGACGAGGTGATCCCCAGCCTCGAGTCCGTGGCCGTGCCGCTCGCGCTGCGCGGCCGCGGGCCGGCCGCGCTCGCCGTGGTGCACGTCGCGAGCCCCCTGGACCACCAGCAGGTGGCCGCCCGGCTCACCCGGTCCGCCGCCGCCGTCCGCGACGCCCTGGGCGGCTGACCCCCGGGCGGCGCCCGGCCCTCAGAGCAGGGGGCGCACCGAGGCGTAGGCGTCCGGCTCGTCGCGCACCGGCACGTCCCAGACGCGGGCGGTCCCGGCGTCGTCGTGACGCGGCCAGCCGGGGTCGCCGTCGACGACGAACGCCACCGCCGCGGCGTGGACCGCGTCGGCGAGCTCCTGCGGCGGGTGCGGGCCGGCGAGCGGCTCCGTCGCGGGCCCGTCGAGGCAGTCGAAGAAGAACGGCACGTCGAGGCAGTGCTCGGCGAAGCCGAAGGCGCCCGACGGCCACGCGAACCGGTAGAGCCAGGTCGCCGCGCCCCCGCGGTCGGCGGCGACGCGCAGCGCACCGGTCCGGAACATCCGGTCGGTGACGACGCGGCCCGCCAGCCGGACCTTCCCGAGCGCGACGACGTCCGCGTTGGCGTCCAGGTAGGCGCGGCGCGCCCGGGCCGGCACGCCCAGCCGGGACAGCAGCAACGACCGCGGCACCCAGCGCAGCGTCCGCGCGGCGCCCGCGAGCGCCATCGTGAACTCGTCGTCCGTGGTGCCGAGCACGAGGGGCTTGTCCGCGCCGACGCCGGCGCGCAGCGACTCGCGGGTGGGCCGCGGCAGGAGGTCGCCGTCGACGGCGGGGCCGAGCGGCAGCCCCTGCGAGATCACCGTGTCCAGCTGCCGGGGGTCGAGGTCGGTGGCTTCCTTCTGGAGGGCGAGGAGGCGCTCCTCGGGGACGGACGCCAAGCCCTCGCGCGTCGGCGCGACGCCGGCCCGCCGGGCGATGTCCTCGGCGAGCGCCCGCGCGCGCTCGTCGGACACGTCGGCGAGCGCGCCGGAGAGCGCGTAGACCCCGTGGAAGAGGTGCTGCGCGCGCTCCATGCCGAGCAGGGTGAGCACCGCGCCGCCTCCCGCCGACTGCCCGGCGACCGTCACGCGCGCCGGGTCGCCGCCGAAGGCCGCGACGTTCTGCTGCACCCACTCCAGCGCGAGGAGCCAGTCACGCACGCCGCGGTTGGACGGCGCGCCCTCGATCCGGCCGAAGCCGTCGAAGCCGAGGCGGTACGACACCGACACCGTGACGACGCCGTCGCGGTTGAAGGCGCGCCCGTCGTACCAGGGGCTCGCGGGCGACCCGGCGAAGTAGCCGCCCCCGTGGATCCAGACGAGCACCGGCAGGCCCGCGCCGGGAGACGCGGGCTCGGGCGAGGGCGTGAACACGTTGACGTTGAGCGTGGACTCCCCCGGCACGCTGGGCTCGGGGATGAGCGTGACGCCGGGGTCGCCGCGCTGGGCGGTGGCGCCGTGCTCGAGGGCGTCACGCACCCCGTCCCACGGGGCGTGCGGCACGGGGGCGGCGAACCGCAGGTCGCCCACGGGTGGCTCGGCGAACGGGATGCCCAGGAAGGCGGCGGAGCGCGGCGCCCCCGGCCCGGCGCCCGGACGCCAGCGCCCACGCACCCGGCCGGCGACGGTCCGCACCTCGACGAGGTCGGCCGGTCCGGACTGCCCGGTCTCGTTCGTCATCAGGACCTCCGCGCTCGTGACGGTGCACACCGGTGCACACCGTACGCGCCGACGCCGCGCTCCTGATCCTCCCCCGACGGGGGTGAGGCGTCAGGCGCGCGAGACCCCGTAGATCGGGCTGGCCGCCTGCTCCTCCTCGTGCTCCGGCCCCAGCGGGATGCCGGTGCGGTCGCGCAGCAGCAGCGTGGCGGCGAACGCCACCACCATGACGCCCGCGATGTAGAACGCGACGGACGTCGCGGTGCCGGTGCGCTGCACCAGCCAGGCCGCGATGGTCGGGGCGAACGCGCCGCCCAGGATGGCGCCGATCGCGTAGGTGATCGACACGCCGGAGTAGCGGATCGAGGCCGGGAAGAGCTCCGCGAAGTACGCGGCCTGCTGCCCGTACGTGAAGCCGTTGCCGATCGCGAAGAGCGAGACGCCGACGAACAGCAGCCAGGGGCTGCCCGTGTTCACCAGCGGGAACAGCAGGAACACCGTGGCCAGGAAGGCGACCCAGCCGATGATGTACGTGTTCCGGCGCCCGATGCGGTCGGAGACGGCGCCCGCCGCGAACGTGCAGGCCAGCCAGACCACGGACGCGCCCGCGACGGCGAGCAGCACCGGCGTGCGGTCCATGCCGACGAGGCCGCCGTCGGCGAGCGGCGTGGTCGCATAGTTCTGCAGGTACCCGCCGGTGGTCATGTAGCCGGCGGCGTTGTTGCCGGCGAAGGTGAGCGCGGCGAGCAGCACCAGCAGCCAGTGCTTGCGGAAGAGCGTGAGGATCGGCGTCTTCGCGGCCGCCTTCTTCTCCGCGATCTCGAGGAAGACGGGGCTCTCCTCGACCGACCGCCGCACGACGATGCCGACCAGGATCAGCACCACGCTCAGCAGGAACGGGATGCGCCAGCCCCACTGGAGGAAGGCGTCGCCCGGGGAGATGACGCCGGTCATGAGCGCCAGCACGCCGGAGGCGAGGAGCAGGCCGATCGGGACGCCGATCTGCGGGAACGCGCCCATGCGGCCGCGACGGCCGTCGGGCGCGTGCTCGACGGCCATGAGGACGGCGCCGCCCCACTCGCCGCCGGTCGACAGGCCCTGGACGATGCGCAGCAGCACGAGGAGCGCCGGGGCGGCGATGCCGATCGTGTCGTAGGTGGGCAGCAGGCCGATGAGGGTGGTGGCGCCGCCCATGAGGACGAGCGTGACGACGAGCATCGCCTTGCGGCCGATCTTGTCGCCGAAGTGGCCGGCGAGGAAGGCGCCGAGGGGGCGGAACAGGAAGCTGATCCCGACGGTCGCGAACGACAGCAGGGTGGCCGCGCTCTTGCCGGCCGGCTCGAAGAACAGCGTGCCGAACACCAGCCCGGCGGCGCTGGCGTAGAGGAAGAAGTCGTACCACTCGATGGTGGTACCGATGACGGTCGCGAACGCGACGCGGCGGAGCTCGCGGCGCTCGGTGGTCGGGGCGGCAGCGGTGCCGGTGGTCCCGGTGGTGGACATGGCGGGAGACCTCTCTGTCAGTCCGCGGGTGGTGCAGATCGCAGGATCGTATATCATCCGAGATACGACATGACAGCCTCGACCTGATAGTGGGGTGCCCGTGGTCACCGACGACCCGCCCAAGCCCGGCAAGATCATCGCCGTCCACCTCAACTACCCGTCGCGCGCGGCGCAGCGGGGCCGGACGCCGAGCCAGCCGTCCTACTTCCTCAAGCCCGCCTCGTCGCTCGCCGCGACCGGCGGCACCATCGAGCGCCCGCTCGGCACGGAGCTCCTCGCCTTCGAGGGCGAGGTCGCGATCCGCATCGGCACCGCCGCGCGCTGGGTCTCCCCCGCCGACGGCTGGTCGCACGTCGACGCCGTCACCGCGGCGAACGACTTCGGGCTCTACGACCTGCGCGCCGCCGACAAGGGCTCCAACCTGCGCAACAAGGGCGGGGACGGCTTCACGCCGCTCGGCCCGCGCTGGATCCCCGCCGCCGACGTCGACCCGGCCGGCCTGCGCGTGCGCACCTGGGTGGACGGCGAGCTGGTCCAGGACGACTCGACCGGCACCCTGCTGTTCGACCTCGGCCGCCTCGTCGCCGACCTCTCCCAGCACCTCACGCTCGAGCCCGGCGACGTGGTCCTCACCGGCACGCCGGCAGGCTCGTCGGTCGTGGGGCCGGGGCAGGTCGTCGAGGTCGAGGTGGACGCCCCCGACGCGCCCGGCGCCCCGTCCAGCGGCCGCCTCGTCACCACCGTCACCGCCGGCACGCGCGCCTTCGGCGACTTCGGGTCGAGGCCCGCCGTCGACGACACGCAGCGGGCGGAGGCCTGGGGCACCCCGGCGCCCGCGCCCGAGCCCGCGTTCGTCCTCACCGACGCGATGCGCGACCGGTTCGGAGGCGTCGCCGTCGCCACGCTGTCGGCCGCGCTGCGCAAGCGCGGCTACACCGACGTCTTCGTCGAGGGCGTGCACGGCAACCACCCGGGCGACCGGTTCGTGGGCACCGCCCGCACGCTGCGGCTGATCCCGTTCCGCCCGGACCTGTTCGCCTCCCACGGCGGCGGCTTCAACGCGCAGAAGCGCGCGTTCGACGCCGTCGGGCCGGGCGAGGTGATCGTGGTCGAGGCGCGCGGCGAGCGCGGCACCGGCACCGTGGGCGACGTGCTCGCCCTGCGCGCCCACGTGCGCGGGGCGGCGGCGGTCGTCACCGACGGCGGCGTCCGCGACGCCGACGCCGTGGCCGAGATCGGCATCCCCGTGTTCTCCCAGGGCCCGCACCCGTCCGTCCTCGGGCGCAAGCACGTGCCGTGGGAGACGGACGTGACCGTCGCCTGCGGCGGCGCCGCCGTCCAGCCGGGCGACGTCGTGGTGGGCGACGGCGACGGCGTCCTCGTCATCCCGCCCGCCCTCGTCGAGGAGGTGCTCGCCGAGGCCGAGGCCCAGGAGGCCGCCGACGCCTGGGTCGCGACCCAGGTCGCCGCCGGCGCCCCCGTCGACGGCCTGTTCCCCATGGACGCCGAGTGGCGGGCGCGGTACGAGCGCGAGACGGGCGCCCGATGACCGCCGTGACCGTGAGCAAGTCGCAGCGGGCGTACGCGTCCCTGCGCGAGCGGATCGAGGACGGCACGTTCGTGCCGGGCTACCGGCTGGTGCTGGCCCAGCTCGCCGGCGAGCTCGACATGTCCGTGGTGCCGGTGCGCGAGGCGATCCGCCGCCTCGAGGCGGAGGGCCTGGTGACGTTCGAGCGCAACGTCGGCGCCCAGGTCGCCCTCCTCAAGGAGACCGAGTACCAGCACACCATGGAGACGCTGGCGCTGGTGGAGGGCTTCGCCACCGCGCTGTCGGCCCCGCACCTGAGCGCCGCGCAGCTCGCGACCGCGCGCGAGGTCAACGAGCGGATGCGCGGCTGCCTCGCCGACTTCGACCCGCACCGCTTCACGGCGCTCAACCTCGACTTCCACGCCGTGCTGTTCGAGCCGTGCCCCAACCCGCACGTGCTCGACCTCGTGCACCGCGGGTGGCGGCGCATGACCGTGCTGCGCGACTCCTCGTTCTCGTTCGTGCCCGGCCGGGCGCGCGAGTCGGTCGCCGAGCACGACCGGATCCTCGATCTCGTCGCGGACCTGCAGGCCGGCACGGCCACCGCCACCGACGTCGAGCTCGCCGCCCGGCGCCACCGCACCGCCACCCTCGACGCCGTGCTCGCCTACCAGGCCGACCACCGTCCGCACTCCCAGTCCCAGGAGAAGTGATGACCGAGCAGTCCCACCGCCCCGCCGACCTGCCCGCCGCGATCCGGCACTACGTCGACGGCCGGTTCGTCGACTCCGCCGACGGCGCCACGTTCGACGTGCTGGACCCCGTCACCAACGAGACGTACCTGCAGGCCGCCGCGGGCAAGAAGGCCGACGTCGACGCCGCCGTCGCCGCCGCCCGCCGCGCCTTCACCGAGGGCCCGTGGCCGCGGATGCTGCCCCGCGAGCGCTCGCGCGTGCTGCACCGGATCGCCGACCTCGTGGAGTCCCGGGACGCCCGCCTCGCCGAGCTGGAGTCCTTCGACTCCGGCCTGCCGATCACGCAGGCGCTGGGCCAGGCCCGCCGCGCGGCCGAGAACTTCCGCTTCTTCGCGGACCTGATCGTGGCGCAGGCCGACGACACCTACAAGGTGCCCGGGCGCCAGATCAACTACGTCAACCGCAAGCCGATCGGCGTCGCCGGGCTCATCACGCCGTGGAACACGCCGTTCATGCTCGAGTCGTGGAAGCTCGCGCCCGCGCTCGCCACCGGGAACACCGTGGTGCTCAAGCCCGCCGAGTTCACGCCGCTGTCGGCGTCGCTGTGGGCGGGGATCTTCGAGGAGGCCGGCCTGCCGCAGGGCGTCTTCAACCTCGTCAACGGGCTCGGCGAGGAGGCCGGCGACGCGCTGGTGAAGCACCCCCACGTCCCGCTCATCTCCTTCACCGGCGAGAGCAGCACCGGCCAGCTGATCTTCGGCAACGCCGCCCCGTACCTCAAGGGCCTGTCCATGGAGCTGGGCGGCAAGTCCCCGGCGATCGTGTTCGCCGACGCCGACCTCGACGCCGCGATCGACGCGACGATCTTCGGCGTCTTCTCCCTCAACGGCGAGCGCTGCACCGCCGGGAGCCGCATCCTCGTCGAGCGCCCCGTCTACGACGAGTTCGTGGAGCGGTACGCCGCCCAGGCGAAGCGCGTGCGCGTCGGCTACCCGCACGAGAAGGAGACCGAGGTCGGCGCCCTCGTGCACCCGGAGCACTTCGCGAAGGTCATGGGCTACGTGGAGATCGGCAGGTCCGAGGGCCGGCTCGTCGCCGGCGGCGGCCGCCCCGAGGGCTTCGAGACCGGCAACTTCGTGGCCCCCACCGTCTTCGCCGACGTGAAGCCCGACGCCCGGATCTTCCAGGAGGAGATCTTCGGCCCCGTCGTCGCGATCACCCCGTTCGACACCGAGGCCGAGGCGCTCGAGCTCGCCAACGGCGTGAGGTACGGCCTGGCCGCCTACGTGTGGACGAACGACCTCAAGCGGGCCCACAACTTCTCCCAGGCCGTCGAGGCCGGGATGGTGTGGCTGAACTCGAACAACGTGCGCGACCTGCGCACCCCGTTCGGCGGCGTCAAGGCGTCGGGGCTCGGCCACGAGGGCGGCTACCGCTCCATCGACTTCTACACCGACCAGCAGGCCGTGCACATCACGCTCGGCAAGGTGCACAACCCCACCTTCGGCAAGAACTGACGCACTCGGTACACGAGCAAGGACGCTGACATGACCGACAAGAACGACCGCACCCTCACCTCCTCGGGCTTCTACGTCTCCCAGGAGGCGCCGATCCACGCGGAGAACCCGATCGCGACGCCGTCGAGCCCCGCGCCCGACATCCTGCGCTGCGCGTACATGGAGCTCGTCGTCACGGACCTCGCGGCCTCCCGCGAGTTCTACGTCGACGTGCTCGGCCTGTACGTCACCGCGGAGGACGACGAGAGCGTCTACCTGCGGTCCACCGAGGAGTTCATCCACCACAACCTCGTGCTCCGCAAGGGCACGGTCGCGGCGGTCGCGGCGTTCTCCTACCGCGTGCGCACGCCGGAGGACCTCGACAGGGCCGTCGCCTTCTACACCGAGCTCGGCTGCGAGGTGCGGCGCGAGCCCGGCGGGTTCACCCAGGGCATCGGGGACTCGGTGCGCGTGGTCGACCCGCTCGGCTTCCCGTACGAGTTCTTCCACGACGTGCAGCACGTGGAGCGGCTGTCGTGGCGCTACGACCTGCACACCCCCGGCGAGCTGGTGCGCCTGGACCACTTCAACCAGGTGACGCCCGACGTGCCCCGGGCCGTGAAGTTCATGCAGGACCTGGGCTTCCGCGTCACCGAGGACATCCAGGACGACGCCGGCACCGTCTACGCCGCGTGGATGCGCCGCAAGCCCACCGTGCACGACACGGCGATGACGGGCGGCGACGGCCCCCGCATGCACCACGTCGCGTTCTCGACCCACGAGAAGCACAACATCCTGGCCATCTGCGACAAGCTCGGGGCGCTGCGCCGCTCCGACTGCATCGAGCGGGGCCCCGGCCGCCACGGCGTCTCCAACGCGTTCTACCTGTACCTGCGCGACCCCGACGGCCACCGCGTCGAGATCTACACGCAGGACTACTACACCGGCGACCCGGACAACCCGGTCGTCACCTGGGACGTGCACGACAACCAGCGCCGCGACTGGTGGGGCAACCCCGTGGTGCCGAGCTGGTACACCGAGGCGTCCCTGGTGCTGGACCTCGACGGCGACCCGCAGCCCGTCGTCGCCCGCACCGACGACTCCGAGATGGAGGTGACGGTCGGCGCCGACGGCTTCTCCTACACCCGCAAGGACGACGACGGCGGGGTGCAGGGCTTCAAGCTGGGGGCGACGCTGTGACTCCCCCGGTGGGCGCGACGCCCGACGGCGAGCGCACGCTCGACGACGACGCCGTCGTCGCGATCGCGGACGAGCTCGCCGAGGCGGACCGCACCCGCACCCCCGTGCCGCTGCTCACCGCGCGGCACCCGGGCATGACGGTGGCCGACGCGTACGCCGTGCAGCGCACCTGGCGCGAGCGCGGCGAGGCGCGCGGGCGCCGCGTCGTCGGGCACAAGATCGGCCTGACGTCGAAGGCCATGCAGGCCGCGACCGGCATCACGGAGCCGGACTACGGCGTCATCTTCGACGACATGGTGCTCGAGTCCGGCGGCGTCGTGGAGCACGCCGCGTACTCGAACGTGCGCGTCGAGGTGGAGCTCGCGTTCGTCCTCGCCGAGCCCCTGGCGGGCCCGGGCGTCACCGTGACCGACGTGCTGCGCGCCACCGACCGCGTCGTGCCGGCGCTGGAGATCCTCGACGCGCGCGTCGAGATGCCGGGCCGCACCATCGTCGACACGATCAGCGACAACGCCGCCATGGGTGCCATGGTGGTGGGCGGGCGGCCCGTCCGGGTCGACGACGTCGACCTGCGCTGGGTGTCCGCCCTCCTGTACCGCAACGAGACCATCGAGGAGACGGGCGTGGCCGCCGGGGTGCTCGGGCACCCCGCCGCCGGCGTCGCCTGGCTCGCGAACAAGCTGGCCGCGCACGGCGACTCCCTCGCCGCGGGCGAGACCGTCCTCGCCGGGTCGTTCACCCGCCCCACGTGGGTGCACCCCGGCGACACCGTGCACGCCGACTACGGAAGCCTGGGGGCCGTGACATGCCGCTTCGTGTGACCGACGACCCGACCACCGACCGCTCGCTCGCCGCCCTGCTCGCCGGGGCCGCGGGCGAGGGCCGCCCCCTCGTCGGCGCGTGGTCGTCGATGGGCAGCCCCGTCGCCGCGGAGATCCTGGCCGGCAGTGGCCTGGACGTCGTGCTGGTCGACGGCGAGCACGGCCCGAACGACCTCACCACCGTCCTCGCGCAGCTCCAGGCCACGGCCGCGTACCCCGTGGCCACGCTGGTGCGGGTGCCCTCCGGCGACCCTGTCGGCCTCAAGCGGGTGCTCGACCTCGGCGCCACCAACGTGCTGGTGCCCATGGTCGACTCCGCCGCCGAGGCGGAGGCCGCCGTCCGCGCCGTGCGCTACCCGCCCGCGGGGGTGCGCGGCGTCGGCAGCGCGCTCGCCCGCTCCTCGCGGTGGAGCCGCGTGCCCGGGTACCTGGGCGGCGCGAACGACGGCATCACGCTGGTCGTGCAGCTCGAGACCCGGGCCGCGATCGAGGACGCCGCGGGCATCGCGGGGACCGACGGCGTCGGCGCCGTGCTGGTCGGGCCCGCGGACCTCGCCGCGTCCCTCGGCCACCTCGGGCAGCAGGACCACCCCGAGGTCGTCGACGCCGTGCTCGGCGCGATCGCCGCGTGCCGCGCGGCGGGCACGCCCGTCGGCGTCAACGCCTTCGACCCGGCCATGGCCGACCGCTATCTCGACGCCGGCGCCTCGTACGTCGTCGTCGGCGCCGACGTCACCCTGCTCGCGCGCGGCACGGAACAGCTCGCCGCGCGCGTCGCCTCCCGCACCCCAGCGACCGCACAGCCGAAGGACGGTGGACCCCGATGACGACAACCCCGACCACGACCGGACCCCGCGCACGGGCGGCCGAGCTCCTGGCCACCACGCCCACGGGGCTGCTGATCGGCGGCACCTGGCGCGACGCGTCGGACGGCGGCACGTTCGCCGTCGAGAACCCGGCCACCGAGGAGACACTGGTGCGCGTCGCCTCCGCGACCGCCGACGACGCGCGCGCCGCCCTCGACGCGGCCGCCGCCGCGCAGGCGTCCTGGGGCGCGACCCCGGCGCGCGAGCGCGCCGAGATCCTGCGCCGCGGGTTCGCCCTCGTGCAGGAGCGTCGCGAGGACCTCGCGCTGCTCATGACGCTCGAGATGGGCAAGCCGCTGGCCGAGGCGCGCGGCGAGGTGACCTACGGGGGCGAGTTCCTGCGCTGGTTCGCCGAGCAGGCCACCCACGACGACAGCCGGTACGCGCACAGCCCGGAGGGGACGCTCCGCCTGCTCGTGCAGCGCCGCCCCGTGGGCCCGTGCCTGCTCATCACGCCGTGGAACTTCCCGCTCGCGATGGCCACCCGCAAGGTGGCGCCCGCCGTCGCCGCCGGCTGCACCATGGTGCTCAAGCCGGCCCGCCTCACGCCGCTGACGTCGCTGCTGTTCGCGCAGCTCATGGTCGAGGCCGGCCTGCCGGACGGCGTGCTCAACGTGGTGCCCTCGGCCTCCGCGGCGGCCGTGAGCGAGCCGCTGATGGCGGACCGGCGGCTGCGGAAGGTGTCGTTCACCGGGTCCACCCCGGTGGGCCAGTCGCTGCTGCGGTCGGCCGCCGAGAACGTGCTGCGCACCTCCATGGAGCTCGGCGGCAACGCCCCGCTGGTCGTCTTCGAGGACGCCGACCTGGACGCCGCCGTCGACGGCGCCATGGCCGCCAAGCTCCGCAACGGCGGCGAGGCCTGCACCGCGGCCAACCGGTTCTACGTGCACGAGTCCGTGGCCGACGAGTTCGTCTCCCGGCTCGCCGAGCGCTTCCGCGCCGTCGTCGCCGGGAACGGCCTGGACGACGGGACGACGCTCGGCCCGCTCGTCGAGGCCAAGGCCGTGGACTCCGTCGCCGCCCTCGTGGACGACGCCGTCGCCCGCGGCGCGCAGGTCGTCGTCGGCGGCACCCGCCCCGACGGCCCCGGCCACTTCTACCCGGCCACCCTGCTGCGCGACGTCCCCGCCGACGCCCGCTGCATGACGGAGGAGATCTTCGGTCCTGTCGCCCCCGTCGCCACCTTCCGCACCGAGGACGAGGCCGCCGAGCTCGCCAACTCCACCGAGTACGGGCTGGCGTCGTACGTCTTCACCGCCGACGTGCGTCGTGGGCTCGCGTTCGCCGAGCGCCTCGAGTTCGGCCTGCTGGGCCTCAACGCGGGCGTCATCTCCAACGCCGCCGCGCCGTTCGGCGGGATGAAGCAGTCCGGCTCCGGCCGCGAGGGCGGCTTCGAGGGCATCGCCGAGTACCAGGAGACCCAGTACGTCGGCATGCCGCTCTGAACCACGAGATCGAGGTACCCGTCGCGAGGTCGACCTTCAGGAGGTCGATCTCGCGACGGGTACCTCGATCTCGTCGTGGTCCGGGACCCCTCAGCCCCAGACGAGCCCGCGGGCCGGGTCCTCGAGCACCTTCGCGACGTCGGCCAGGTAGCGGGCGGCGAGCTCGCCGTCCACGAGCCGGTGGTCGACGGACAGGGCGAGCTGGGTGACCCAGCGGGCCTTGATCTTGCCCTTGTGCACCCACGGCTGCTTCCGGATCGCGCCGAACGCGAGGATGCCGGCCTCCCCCGGGTTGAGGATCGGGGTGCCGGTGTCCGTCCCGAAGATGCCGACGTTGGTGATCGTGATCGAGCCGTCCGCCATGTCCGCCGGCTGCGTGCGCCCCGCGCGGGCGGTCGACGTCAGCGTGGCGATCGCCTTCGCGAGGCCGAGCAGGTCGAGGGTGTGGGCGTCCTTGATGTTCGGCACGACGAGCCCGCGCGGCGTCGCGGCCGCGATCCCCAGGTTCACGTAGTGCTTGTAGACGATCTCCTGCGACGCCTCGTCCCAGCTCGCGTTGATCTGCGGGTGCCGGTTCACGGCGAGCAGCACGGCCTTGGCCGCGACGAGCAGCGGCGTGACGCGCACGTCGGCGAAGTCGCGGTCCTCCTTGAGCGAGGCGACGAGCTTCATCGTCTTGGTGACGTCGACGGTCTGGAAGACGGTGACGTGCGGGGCGGTGAACGCGCTGGCCACCATCGCCTCGGCCGTGCGCTTGCGCACCGACTTCACCGGGACGCGCGTCTGCCGGCCGTCGCCGCTGACCGTGCCGGACGCGAGCCAGGGCCGGTCGTCGTCCGGGTAGGTGGCCAGGGCCTTCGGCGCGGCGCCCTCGGCGTGCGCGACGACGTCCTCCCGCGTGACGATCCCGCCCGGGCCCGTGGGGTGCACGGAGGCGAGGTCGACGCCGAGGTCCTTGGCGAGCTTGCGCACCGGCGGCTTGGCCAGCACGCGGGCGCTCTGCGCGCCCGCGGCGGACGACGCGGGCACGCTCGCCATCGGCTTCTCGATCGCCGGCCCGGCCGGGGCGGGCGCCGGAGCCGGAGCCTGAGCGGGGTCCGGTGCCGGTGCCGGTGCGTCGACGTCGGGGCGAGCGCTCGAGGTCGAGGTCCCGGACCTCGACGTCGGGCGCTTCGCCTCGACCTCGGCGGCCGGGGCGGCACCGCGGCGCCGACGTCGGCCACCGCCCGCGCCGTCGCCGGTGCCGTACCCGACGAGCACGGAACCGGAGCCCTCCCCCGACGCCTCGCCGGCGGCCGCCGCAGGCGCTTCGGGCGCGCCGCCCGACGGTGCACCGGCCGGCGCGTCGGTGGTGATCTCGATGATCGCCGTGCCGACGTCGACCGTCGTGCCCTCCTCCGCGAGCAGCGCCGTGACGGTGCCGGCCCACGGCGACGGCAGCTCGACGAGCGACTTGGCGCTCTCGATCTCCACGATCACCTGGTTGACGGTGACGGTGTCGCCGACGGCGACGCGCCACTCGACGATCTCGGCCTCGGTGAGGCCCTCGCCGACGTCGGGCAGCGGGAAGCGCTGGGTCGTCATCGTTCTCCTCAGCCTTGCTCTCAGTGGGCCAGGACGCGGTCGACGGCGTCCACGACGCGGTCGACGCTCGGCAGGTACTCGTGCTCGAGCTTCGCGACCGGGTACGGCGCGTGGAAGCCGCCCACCCGCAGGACGGGGGCCTCCAGCGAGTAGAAGCACTCCTCGCTGACGCGGGCCGCGACCTCGGCGCCCGAGCCGAGGAACGTGGGGGCCTCGTGCACCACGACGCAGCGTCCGGTGCGGCGCACGGACTCGGCGACGGCGGTGACGTCGAGCGGCGAGATCGAGCGCAGGTCGACGACCTCGGCGCTGGTGCCCTCGGCCGCCAGGGTGTCGGCGGCCTTGAGCGCCGTCGCGACGGTCGGCCCGTACGCGACCAGCGTGACGTCGGTGCCCGGCCGGGCGACGTGCGCCCGGTTGAGCACGTCCGCGGCCCCCGCGGCGTGCGCCGTCGGGTAGGGGCTGGTGGTGACCTCGCCCTTGGACCAGTAGCGGCCCTTGGGCTCGAAGAAGAGCACCGGGTCGGGCGACGCGACGGCGGCGCGGATCATGTCGTGGGCGTCCTGCGGGGTGGACGGCGACACGACGCGCAGGCCGGGCGTGTGCGCGAACAGCGCCTCCGGGCTCTCCGAGTGGTGCTCCACCGCGCCGATGCCGCCGCCGTAGGGGATGCGGATGACGACGGGCACCTGCAGCCGGCCGCGCGACCGGTAGTGCATCTTGGCCAGCTGCGTCGTGATCTGGTCGTAGGCCGGGAAGACGAAGCCGTCGAACTGGATCTCGCACACGGGCCGGTAGCCGCGCAGCGCCATGCCGATCGCGGTGCCGACGATGCCGGACTCCGCCAGCGGCGTGTCCACCACGCGGTCCTCGCCGAAGTCCTTCTGCAGGCCGTCGGTGACGCGGAAGACGCCGCCGTTGCGGCCCACGTCCTCGCCCATGACGAGGACCTTCGGGTCGGACTCGAGCGCGGAACGCAGGCCCTCCGTGATGGCGCGGGCGAAGGTGAGGGTCTCGCTCATCGGGTGGCCCCCGTCGTCTCGCTCGTCTCGTTCTCGTACTGCTCGAACCACGCCCGCTCGGCGGTGACCTGCGCGTGCTCGGTGGCGTACACGTGCTCGAACATCGTCGCGGTGGGCGGGGCGCCCAGCTCGCGGACCTCCGTGCGCAGCCGCTCGCCGAGCGCGTCGGCCTCGCGGTCGATGCCGGCCGCCCAGTCGTCGTCCCAGGCGTCCTCGGCGCGCAGCAGCGCGGCGAGGCGGTCGATCGGGTCGCGGCGGGCCCAGTAGTCCTCCTCGGCGCGGGACCGGTACCGGGTCGGGTCGTCGGAGGTGGTGTGCGCGCCCATCCGGTACGTGTACGCCTCGACGAACGTCGGACCGCCGCCGGAGTGGGCGCGCTCGATCGCCTCCGCCGTCACGGCGTAGCAGGCGAGCACGTCGTTGCCGTCCACCCGGACGCTGGGGATGCCGAAGCCCTCGCCGCGCTGGTACAGGGGCGAGCGCGTCTGGCGCGACGTCGGCTCGGAGATCGCCCACTGGTTGTTCTGCAGGAAGAACACGACGGGCGCGTTGTTCACGGCCGCGAACACGAGCGCCTCGCTCACGTCGCCCTGGCTGGTGGCGCCGTCGCCGAAGTAGGTGACGACGGCGGCGTCGCGCGCCGCGTCGCCGGTGCCGACCGCGCCGTCGCGCTGCACGCCCATGGCGTAGCCGGTGGCGTGCAGCACGTGGGAGCCGATGACGAGCGTGTACAGGTGCACGTTGTGCTCGTTCGGGTCCCAGCCGCCGTGGTCCTCGCCGCGGTACAGGCGGAGGCGGTCGACCGGGTCGACGCCGCGCGCCTGCAGCACCCCGTGCTCCCGGTACGAGGGGAACACGTAGTCCTGCGGCGACAGGGCGTACGCCGACCCGACCTGGGCTGCCTCCTGGCCACGGCCCTGCGCGTACAGCGCGAGCTCGCCCTGGCGCTGCAGGGCCGTGGCCTCGTCGTCGAACCGTCGCGTCAGCACCATGTCGCGGTACAGGGCGCGCAGATCCTCGGAGGTGAGGTGGTCGACACGCGAGCGGTAGGTCGCGTTGTCGGGTTCGACGACACGCTCGCCGGTGGGCGAGACGAGCTGGACGAGGGGATGGACGTCGGCGGGCACGACGTCGGGCTCGCCGGTGGTGGGCTGCGGCACGCGTTCTCCTTCGCTGGCGGCCCCGGGCGGGGCGGGCTGCTCCGGCACGGACGAGGTTCCGGCGGTGGACCCACCGGAACCTACGCCTTCGTAGCCTACGCCAGCGTAGGTTGCCGTCCATGGGGCGCACCCCCCAGCGGCGCTACCAATGTCCCCCCGCCCATTTTGGAGGGTTCCTCCAAAGCCGTCCGGGCCCGCCGCCGCCCCCGCAGGTCAGCGCGGGTACGCCTGGCCCACCCGCAGCGCGTCCCGCTCCCGCAGCACCGGCCAGCGCGCGAACGCGAAGACGAGGAACATCACCACGTTGAGGATCGGCACGATGCCCACGAGCACCCACCAGCCGGAGTAGCCCGCCTTCTGGATGATCCGGATGTACGCGACGAGGAAGAGCACGGCGATCGCGAGGTAGACGACGAGCGCGGCCGTGCCGAACAGCCAGCCGTAGTCGTCCGCGAGCTGGTCGTAGTCCCAGTTGTCCATGGTCAGCGAGTCTCCCCGGGCACGGCCGCGCCGCAACCGGTGGACGGTGCCCCGGACCCGGAGACCGACGACGTCATCGTCCCGCGTCGGGGCCCGCTCCGGCCGCCCCGCCCCGGTGCTTCGTCACGGCCTGCGTCGCCTGCCCCGCGCCGAGGCCGACGACGACGCCGGTGAGACCGAGCCCGAGCCCTTGCGTCTCGGTGGCAGAGAGCCCGCTCGAAGCACTGAGGGCCAACCACACGAACCATGCCGCGACGGGGACGCAGGCGAGCACCGTCCCCCGGAGCCGACCGGCGGATGCCGACGCCGCGCCGAACGTCAGCCCGACGACGAGCCCCAACGCGAGCGTCACTCCAGCCTCCTTGTGTCCTGGGAACGACGGCCGGTACCGAGCACGTCATGCGGCCCGCGCGCGGCGGTCCGCCCCCACCTTGACGTACGACGTCGCGCAGGTGTCGGTGGCGCGCGCGAGGATCGATGGACACCTCGACGAAGGGACGCTCCATGGCCGCGCAGTCGACGCCGACGCCCGTCAACCCGCCCGAGCTGCACCAGAACCCCGCGTTCGCGTGGGGCATGATCCTGCCCGCCGGGCGCACGCTGTACGTGGGCGGGCAGAACGGCACCGGCCCGGACGGCGCCCTCGTGGACGGCGGCCTCGGCCCCCAGACCGAGCAGGCGCTGCACAACGTGATCGCCGTGCTCACCGAGGCGGGCACCGACGTGGAGCACGTCGCGAAGCTGACGATCTACCTCGATCCCACGATCGACCCGAACGAGGCCTACGCCGCGTCCGGCCGGGTCTGGCAGGCGCGCACCGCCGTGACGGTCCTCGCCGTCGCCCCCGCCCGGCCCGGCGCGCTCGTGGAGGTCGAGGCGGTCGCGGCGGTCCCGGAGCCCTGACCGCCGAGCCCCGCGGCCCTAGGGTGGGCGCCGTGCGCAGTCGCCGAGGTCGTGGGCTCTTCCGGGCGGTGGCCGTCGTGGCGGCGTGCCTCGCGGTCGCCGACACGTTCCGCTGGGGCAACCGCTGGTACGTCTCGACGATGTTCGACGGCCCCGGCGACGCCGTCTACGCCCTCGACATCCTCACCAAGGCGCACGACGCGCTCCTGCACGGGCTCGCCTGGCTCGCCGTAGCGCTGCTCGCGGCCGCCGTGGGCTGGCGGCTGCGGGTGGTGCGGCGCGCCGCCGCCTGACCGGTCCG
This sequence comes from Isoptericola sp. NPDC057559, assembly GCF_042801555.1. Lineage (NCBI taxonomy): Bacteria > Bacillati > Actinomycetota > Actinomycetes > Micrococcales > Promicromonosporaceae > Isoptericola > Isoptericola sp. NPDC057559. The sequence continues at coordinate 96,195 of NZ_JBHVFQ010000002.1, read as the reverse complement.
GCGGAGCGAGTCCGGTCCGCAGGCGCGGGATCGGTCGTGATCCTGACCGATCTCGCACGGTTGACCGATCCCACGGCCCGGAGGTGGCAGGCTCTGGCCGTGACCGTCACCGCCGACCCCGTCCTGCCCGCCGTCGACGCCCTCGTCCACCTGCGCGCGGACGGCGTCAGCGTGCTGATCGACGCCCGTGGCGGCGAGCTGCCCGCCGTCGTCCACTGGGGCGACGACCTCGGCCCGCTGGGCGCCGACGACGCGGCCGCGGTCGTCCTGGCCGCGACGGCCCCGCTGGTGAACAGCGGGCCGGACGAGCCGACGCGGCTGGCGCTCGTGCCGGAGCCCCGCACGGGCTGGCTCGGCCGCCCGGGGATCGTGGGCGAGCGCGAGGGCGACGCCTGGTCGCCGCGCTTCACGACGACGGTCGCGACGCTGTGCGGCGCGACGCTGGCCGGCGGCCTCACGGAAGGCGGAGCGGGGGCGCTGCGGGTCGAGGCGACCGACGCGACCGCGCGGCTCGCGCTCGTCCTCGACGTCGAGCTCACGCCCGACGGCGTGCTCCGTGCCCGCGCCACGCTGCGCAACGACGGCGCCCCGTACCGGCTGCACGAGCTCGCCGTCGTCCTGCCCGTGCCGCCGCGGGCGCGCGAGGTGCTCGACCTCACCGGCCGGTGGGGCAAGGAGCGCGTGCCGCAGCGGCACGACCTCACGGTGGGGACGCACCTGCGCGAGGGCCGCCGCGGCCGCACGGGCTTCGACGCGGCCACCGTGCTGACCGCGGGCGTGCCGGGGTTCGGCTTCGGGCACGGCGAGGTGTGGGGCCTGCACGTGGGCTGGTCGGGCAACCACCGGCACTGGGCGGAGCGGCTGCCCACCGGCGACCACGTGCTGGGCGGCGGGGAGCTGCTGCTGCCCGGCGAGGTGACGCTCGCGGCGGGCGAGGAGTACGAGACCCCGTGGGTGTACGGCGTGCACGGCCACGGCCTGGACGCGCAGGCCGCGCGGCTGCACCGGATGCTGCGCCGCCGCACCGCGCACCCGCGCACCCCGCGGCCCGTGACGCTCAACGTGTGGGAGGCCGTGTACTTCGACCACGACCTCGAGCGGCTCACCGCGCTGGCCGACGCCGCGGCGGAGCTCGGTGTGGAGCGGTACGTGCTCGACGACGGCTGGTTCCGCGGACGCCGCGACGACACCCGCGGCCTGGGCGACTGGTACGTCGACGAGGAGGTGTGGCCGGACGGGCTGGGCCCGGTCGCCGACCACGTGCACGGCCTCGGCATGGAGTTCGGGCTGTGGTTCGAGCCGGAGATGGTCAACCTCGACAGCGACCTCGCGCGCGCCCACCCGGAGTGGGTCATGGGCGCCGGCGGCCGCGTCCCGGTGCCGTCGCGGCACCAGCACGTGCTCGACCTGTCGAACCCGGACGCCGCCGCCTTCGTGCTGGACCGGATGAGCTCCGTCATCGGCGAGCACGGCGTCGACTACGTGAAGTGGGACCACAACCGCGACCTCGTCGACCCGGGCTCCGGGCGGGACGGGCGGCCGGTCGTGCACGCCCAGACGCTCGCCGCCTACGGGATCATGGCCGAGCTGCGGCGGCGGCACCCGGGGCTGGAGATCGAGTCCTGCTCGTCGGGCGGCGGCCGCGTCGACCTGGGCGTCGCCGAGCACACGCAGCGCGTCTGGGTGTCGGACTGCACCGACCCGCTGGAGCGGCAGCAGATGCAGCCGTGGACGGCGCAGCTGCTGCCGCTGGAGTACCTGGGGGCGCACGTCGCGGCGGACGTCAGCCACCAGACCCACCGCGCGCACACCCTCGCCTTCCGCGCGGCGACGGCCCTGTTCGGCCACTTCGGGATCGAGTGGGACCTCACGCGCTCGACGCCCGAGCAGCTCGCCGACCTGGCCGGCTGGGTCGAGCTCTACAAGGCCGAGCGCGGGCTGCTGCACACCGGCACCCTCGTCCGCCAGGACTCCCCCGGCCCGGACGACCCGCAGGTGTGGGGCGTCGTCGCGGCCGACCGCTCCCGCGCCCTGTTCCAGCTCGCGACCCTCGTCCGCCCGGCGTCCGCGCCGCCCGGCCGCTTCACGCTGCGCGGCCTGGACCCCGAGCGCCGCTACCGCGTCACGCCCCTGCCGCTGAGCCGCGAGGCCTTCAGCCTCTGGTCGGTGCCGCCGTGGTTCGGCCTGCCCTCCGCGGACGGCGCGACGGCGTCCGACGGCGTCACCGCCCAGCCCCAGGCCGCGCGGCCCGACGACGTGCCCCGCGGCACGGTTCTCACCGGCCGCGCGCTCGCCGTCGCCGGCCTGCAGACGCCCGAATCCGCACCCGGGTCGTCGCTGGTGCTGCTCGTGGAGGCCGTGGACTGACACGGGCGGGCCGAGGACGCCCGTTCGGCTCGCCCGGTCGCGCGGCCCGTGCTTCGCTTCCCCTGCCGCCGCCCGCACCCTGCGGGCCCGACCCCAGGGAGTGCCATGGGCCAGCACGTCGACGTCGACTCCTTCGTCCGCGCCGAGACCGACCGCATGTTCGCGGACCTGCAGCGCGACTCCGGAGGTGTCAACCGGTTCCGGCACAACCGCGCGCCGGCCTCCGTCGACGCGCAGACCGTGATCCGGCTGAACCGCGACACGCTGTACAGCTTCGCGGTGGTCGACCTCGCCGGTGGCGCGACCCTCGACCTTCCCGACGCCGGGGACCGGTACCTGTCCGCGATGGTCGTGGACAACGACCACCTGGTGAGCACGATCCTGCACGACCCCGGCGAGCACGCGCTCGACGCCGCCACGGTCGGGACCCGGTACGCGCTCGTCGCGGTGCGGACGCTGGTGGACCCCGACGACCCCGCCGACCTCGACGCGGTCGCCGCCGTGCAGGACGCCGTGTCTCTCACGGCGGCGTCGGCCGAGCCGTTCGTCTCCCCCGACTACGACGTCGCCAGCCTGGACGCGACCCGCACCGCGCTCCTGTCGCTCGCCTCGGGCCTGCGCGGCTTCGACCACATGTTCGGCACGCGCGCGGAGGTCCGGCCCGTGCACCACCTCATCGGGACGGCGGCAGGCTGGGGCGGGCTGCCCTCCTCGGAGGCGTCGTACGTCGGCGTCGACCCCCAGCTCCCGCCGGGTCGGTTCGCGCTGACGATGAAGGACGTCCCGGTGGACGCCTTCTGGTCCGTCAGCGTCTACGACGCCCGCGGCTTCTTCGCGCCCAACGCGCTGGACCGCTACAGCGTCAACAGCGTCACCGCCGTGCCGGACGCCGACGGCGGGGTCACCGTACGGTTCGCCGCGGAGGGCGACGTCGGCGACGAGCCGAACACGGTCCCCGTCCCCGAGGGCTGGAACTACCTGGTGCGCCTCTACCGCCCGCGCCCCGAGGTCCTCGACGGCACCTGGACCGTGCCGCCCCTGCGACCGCGCTGAGACCTGCAGGCCGGCGGGCCCACCACCCGCCCCCTTCCTCCACGAGGCCGCCGAGCCCGACTCCCCGTCGGGCTCGGCGGCCTTCGTCGTGTGCGGTTCGTGAACCGTTGTGTTTGTTCTTGTGATCTTTGAGGTCGTTTCGTTATCGCACCGCAACCGCAGGGGTTTGACCAGATCGGCCAAGTTCCGCCAGAGTGTGTCGCGGACACCAGATCATCACCCTCGTTGCCGAGGTTGACCCACAGGGACGTGGACATGTCGAGTTCACACACTCACACTATTGAACACAGAAAGTCACAGACGCCACCGCGTCGGCTCAGCGACGGGCAGTTCGCCGTCCTGCTGCTGCTGCCGGGCGTCGCCCTGCTCGCGGGCGTCGTGCTGTACCCGCTGGTCGCGGCGCTCGTCACGGCCTTCTTCGAGCAGAGCCTCGTGCTGCCCGGACGGACGTTCGTCGGGCTGCAGAACATCGTCGACGTGCTGCAGGGCGACTTCCTGCGCCTGCTGCGCCAGACGCTGGTCTTCACGCTCGGCACGACGATCCTGCCGTTCGTCATCGGGTTCGCCCTCGCGCTGGCGCTGAACACCAAGATCCGCGGGGCCAAGGTGCTGCGCGGCCTCATGCTCATCCCCTGGCTTGTGCCCGGCGTCGTCGTGTCGTTCCTGTGGATGTGGATCTTCAACGCCAACTACGGCGTGATGAACGCGCTGCTGCAGTCGATCGGCCTGATCGACGACCCGCAGGCCTGGCTGGCCCAGCCCGGCACCGCCATGGGCGCCGTCGTGCTGGCGAAGACCTGGCAGTCGTTCCCCTGGATGATGGTCATGCTGCTCGCGGGCCTGCAGACGGTGCCGGTCGAGCTGCACGAGGCCGCCGAGATGGACGGCGCCGGCACGGTCCGCCGCTTCTTCGCCATCACGCTGCCGCACCTCAAGGGCATCGTCGGCCTCGTGGTGCTGCTGGAGTTCATCTGGAACTTCCAGCACTTCGACATCATCTACGTCCTCACCGGCGGCGGCCCCGCGGGCGCCACCCAGACGTTCGCCACCGCGGTGTACGAGACCGCCTTCCAGGGCTTCGACCTCGGCAGGGCCGGCGCGCTCGGCCTGCTGTGGATGATCCTGCTCATGGCGCTCGTCGTCGTGTACGTCCGCTTCTCGGAGAAGGGAGAGGAGCGATGAGCGCGACGACGCAGCTCCCCGCCGCGCCCACCCCGCCCTCCTCCGCGACGGCCCCGGCCGCCGCACCGCACCCGCCGCGGCGCCGCCGTCGCAGCGCCCTGCGCTCCGAGCGGCCCGGCGTCCGGATCGCCGCCTGGGCCACCGTGGTCGTGTGCGGCGGCTTCGGCCTCCTGCCCGTCTACTGGCTGCTGGCGACCTCCCTCACGCCGCGCGACCAGGTCTTCGCGTACCCGCCGCGGTTCTTCCCGGCCGCGCCGACCCTGGACGCGTTCGCGTCGCTCGCCTCCAACGACCAGCTGTTCGGCTACCTGCGCAACAGCGTGATCGTCTCGGTGATCACGGCGCTGCTGTCGGTGCTGGTCTCGGCGTACATGGGGTACTCGTTCTCCAAGTTCCGCTACCGCGGCCGCCGCTCGCTGATGTACCTGGTGCTCGCGTCGCAGATGTTCCCGCAGGCGCTGCTGCTGGTCACCCTCTACAGCGTCTTCAGCGCGTACAACCTGCTCAACACGTACACCGCGCTGGTGCTGAGCTTCACCACGTTCACGCTGCCGCTCTGCGTGTGGATGCTCAAGGGCTTCTTCGACACCATCCCGGACGAGCTCATCGAGGCGGCCCGCGTCGACGGCGCCTCGCGCCTGCGGATCATCCACTCGATCGTGCTGCCGCTCGCGGCGCCCGGGCTGATCGCGGCCGGGCTGTTCGCCTTCGTCCGCGGCTGGAACGACTTCGTCTTCGCTCTCACCCTCGCGGGCCCGGAGAAGCAGACCCTGCCGCCCGGCCTGGTGAACACCTTCATCGGCGAGGCCTCCACGGCGTGGCCCGAGCTCATGGCGGCGTCGCTCGTCGTGTCGCTCCCCGTCGCGATCGCGTTCATCGCCCTGCAGAAGTACCTGGTCGGCGGCCTCACCGCCGGCGCCGTCAAGGGCTGACCGGCCCCCTCGAGCTCCATCCCCTTCCCCACCCCGAACGACCCTCGATGCGGAGGATCCCCATGTCCACGAACCCCCTGATGCAGTCGGCCGTCTCCCGCCGCCGCATGCTCCAGCTGCTCGGTCTCGGCGCCGGCACCGCCGCCCTCGCCGCGTGCGCGCCGTCCGCCGGCTCGTCGGCCGGCGGCGCCGCCTCGGCCGCCGCCACCGGCGGCGCCAAGACCGACTTCGCGTTCTCCTCCTGGTCCTTCACCGAGGAGGCCGCGGCGCCCGCCCTCGAGGCGATCGTCAAGGCCTACCAGGACAAGGCCGGCGTCACCGTCAAGGACGTCTCGTTCCCCTACAACGAGTACATCAACCAGCTCACCCTGCAGGTGAAGGGCGGCCAGTTCACCGGCGCCGCCCACGTGGACGTCGCGTGGCTCGGCTCGCTCGCCGCGATGGGCAAGCTGCAGGACCTGTCGGCGCTGACGGAGGGCCGCGGGTACACCGACGCCGCGCTGTCGGCCGCCCAGTTCGACGGCGTGCAGTACGGCCTGCCCTGGACGATCGGCGCCATCGGCCTCATCACCAACGCCGAGCTGCTGCAGAAGGTCGGGGTCGCCGACGACGCGTTCCCGACGACGATCGACGAGTTCGAGAAGACGCTCAAGGACCTCAAGGGCCTCGGCGGCGGGCTCATCCCCTACGCCGCGTCCACCAAGGCGGCCCAGCTCAAGGACATCCTCATCTGGATGCAGACCTTCGGCAGCCCGCTCGTCGACGGCGACACCGTCACCATCGGCGACGACGCCTCCGTCGAGGCCGTGACCTGGTACAAGAGCCTGTACGACCAGAAGCTCATCGCGGCCGACGTCGACCGCTTCGACGCCCGCTCGCTGTTCGCGCAGGGCCGCGCCGCGATCCTGGACGACGCCCCCGTCGGCCGCAACGCGATCACCGAGGAGTCCCCCGACAAGGACCTCGGCAGCAAGCTCAACCCCGTCTCGCGCCCGGTGCTCAAGGCCGGCGACACCCCCCGCGCCCTGGTGTGGGGCGGCGCGATCGCCGTCGTCGACGGCGAGGGCGCGGCCACCGCGGCCGACTTCGCGCAGTTCGCGACGTCCGACCTGGACACCGTGCTGGCGGACTACGAGGTGCGCGGCCTGCCGCCCGTGATCACCGAGGCGCAGCAGTCGGACGTCGTCGCGTCCGACACGTTCGGGTCGCTGTTCAGCGAGCGCATCACGGCGACCGCCTCGTCCAACCCGTTCTGGGCGTTCACCGCGTACTCGCAGATCGAGACCGTGATCGCCGAGCAGGTGCAGGCCGTGCTCGTCGGCAAGACCGACCCGAAGAAGGCCATGCAGAAGGCCGGCGAGGCCGCGCAGAAGCTCGTCGGCTGACGCCCCTGCGCGCCCCCGCCCCGCTCGCCCCCACCCATCCCGGAGTCACGACCACGGTTCGAGGAGGAACCATGCGACGACGTCCCACCCCGAGGCTGCGCACCGCCGCGGCCGCCCTCGCGGCGGCCGCGGTGGCCGCCGCCACCGTCCCCGCCGCGGCCGCCCTGGCGGCCCCGGCCACCCCCGGCAAGCACACCGAGACCGTGGAGCAGCTGCCGTTCCCGGTGGACCGCTCCAACAACGCGGGCTGGTGGACGCCGCTCGACGTGGTCGACGGCGTGACCTACATGGCGTTCGACTCGCCCGCCGCGGACCCGGCCCGCCACGAGGTGCACATCGCCGCGCAGGGTCCCGACGGCGGGTGGACCGCCGGCTGCCTGCGCGCCGACGACGGGGCGTGCGCGACGTTCCTCGACGACAGCGGGCACGACCAGCCGTCGATCGTCGTGGACGGCGAGGGCACGATCCACGCGTTCGTGTCGATGCACCACGTGCCGTGGCAGTACTACCGCTCCACGACGCCCGGCGACATCACGTCGCTGGTCGACGCGAGCGCGGACCTGCCCGACCAGGGCGTGCCGATGACGTACCCGGTCACCGCGCGCGGCACCGACGGCGACGCGTACGTCATGGTGCGCGGCGGGCGCGACGAGGCCACGGTGCGCGACGGGCGCCTGTACCGCTTCGACACGGCGACGGGCACGTGGTCCCGGGTGGCGGTCTTCGCCTCGGGCGTGGGCGCGTCGGTCTACCCGGACGACCTCGAGGTCGGCACGGACGGCCGCCTGCACGTGATGTGGGAGTGGCACCGCTGGGCCGCGGGCCCGTACCGGCACCTCGGCTCGTACGCGGTCTACGACCCGAAGGACGACTCGTGGCACGACGCCGCGGGGAGCCCCCTGAGCACGCCGATCGCCCCGTCCGCGGGCGGCGCCGTCGTCTACCAGCCGTTCGCCGACGGCGAGTCGCTCCAGACCGACGGCCCCACCGTGCAGACGGCCAAGCTGGCCGTGCACGGCGACACGCTCGCGGGCGTCGTCTACCGCTACGCCGCGGCGAAGGCCGACGGCACGCCGGACCGCTTCGACGTGCGCTTCGCGCGGTGGGACGGCGCCGCCTGGCAGCGGGAGACCGTCGTCGACGCCGACGACCTGGGCGCCGGGACCGACACCGTGGCCGCGCTCGACGCCACGTCCGCGGCGGGCACCACCCGCGCGTACGCGGTCGTGCAGGGCACGGTCGCCGGGCAGGTCCGCACGCAGGTGGTCCGCGCGGAGCGCGGGCTCGACGGCGGGACCTGGCAGTTCGCCGGGCTCGGCGACGTGCAGGTGGGCCAGCAGCGCCTCGCCGCGCGCACGATCCGCACCGGCCCCTCGTCGGGCACGGACGTCCTGTACGTGAGCGCCGCCGAGTCGGGCCCGACGTCGGGCACGCTGTTCCACGCCCGCGTGCCCCGCACGGGCGGTCCGCTGGTCGGCAGCCCGCTCGCGGACGTCGTCGCGGGGGTCCGCGACGACGACGGCGGCGACCCGGGGACCCCGGAGCCCACCGGCAACCTGGCGCTCGGCGGCACCGTCACCGCGTCGTCGGCGCTGCGCGCCGACACGGGCGGGGAGAAGGCCGTGGACGGCCGGCTCACCGACGACAGCCGCTGGATCTCCGCCGCGGACGACGCGACGCCCACCCTCACCGTCGCCTGGGACGACGCCGCCCCGGTGGCGTCGGTCCGGGTGCACAGCGGCTACCGCGCCGCCGTCGACCCCGCCTCGGCCGTGCTGCGCGACTTCTCCGTCGAGCTGCACACCACGGGCGGCTGGGTGCAGGTGGGCGCGGTCACCGGCAGCACGGTCGGGGTCGTCACCCTCCCCGCCGCCGGCGTGACGGCCGACCAGGCCCGCCTGGTCGTCACCGACCCGTCGGCGTCCGAGACGGACGTGGCCCGCGTCTTCGAGATCGAGGTGCTGGCCGCCGGCTGACGCCGCGACCCGCGCCGCACACCCACCCCCGCACCACCCGAACCACCACGTTCGACCAGCACAACCACCGGATTGAGGACTGAGAGATCATGCGTACGCAGACCGTCGAGGCGGACGTCGTCGTCGTCGGAGGGGGGCTCGCCGGCGTCAGCGCGGCGGTCGCCGCCGCGCGGCTGGGCCGCCAGGTGGTGCTGGTCAACAACCGACCGGTGCTGGGCGGCAACTCCTCCTCCGAGGTGCGGGTGTGGGTGTGCGGCGCCACCGCCCACGGCAACCAGCGCTGGGCCCGCGAGACCGGGATCGTCGGCGAGATGTACGTCGAGAACCAGTACCGCAACCCCGAGGGCAACCCCGTCTACTGGGACGACGTCGTGCTGGACACCGTCCGCCGGGAGACGAACATCCGGCTGTTCCTCAACACGGACGTGCGCGACGTCGTCGCCACCGGCCCCGAGGACGCCCGCCGCATCGAGTCCGTCACCGGCTGGACGATGGGCTCGGAGATCCTCACGACCTTCACCGCGCCGGTCTTCCTCGACTGCACGGGCGACGGGCTCGTCGGCGCCCTGGCCGGCGCCCGCTACCGGCTCGGCAAGGAGTCCCAGGCCGAGTTCGGCGAGGAGTGGGCGCCGCCGGAGCCGGTGCGCGAGTTCCTCGGCTCCACGCTGCTCTTCTACACCAAGGACCTCGGCCACCCGGTGAAGTACGTCGCGCCGGAGACCGCGATCGACATCACCTCCACGCCCATCCCCATGAACCGCGTCATCCGCAGCGGCGACTCCGGCGCCCACTACTGGTGGATCGAGTGGGGCGGCGAGATCGACATCGTCGACGACAACGAGCGCATCCGCGACGAGCTGCGCGGCGTCATCCTCGGCATCTGGGACTACATCAAGAACTCCGGCAAGTTCGACGCCGACAACCTCACCCTCGAGTGGATCGGCAACGTGCCCGGCAAGCGCGAGTACCGCCGGTTCGTCGGCGACTACACGCTGCACCAGGGCGACGTCGTCGACCAGACCGTCTTCGACGACGGCGTCGCGTTCGGCGGCTGGTCCATCGACCTGCACCCCGCCCAGGGCATGTACGCCGAAGGCGCGGGTGCGCTGCAGCGGTTCTCCGAGGGCGTCTTCGAGATCCCCTACCGCTCCCTGTACTCGGTGAACGTGGAGAACATGCTGTTCGCCGGGCGCGACGTCTCGGCCACCCACATCGCCTTCGGCGCGGCGCGCGTCATGGCCACCTGCGGCGCGATGGGCCAGGCGGCCGGCACCGCCGCGGCGCTGTGCGTGGAGCACGGCATCACCCCGCGCGGCGTCTACACCGACCACCTCGACGAGCTGCGCCAGACGCTGCTGCGCTGGGACGCGCCCGCCGTCGGCATCGCGAACGCCGACCCGCACGACCACGCGCGCCGCGCCGCCGTCACCGCCTCCAGCACGACGACGCGGATGGCCGCGCCCGTCGTCGAGCCGGCCGACGGCGACCCCTACGACGCGTACGACGTCTACGACCTCGACGTCGACCTCGGCATCGTGCTCCCCGTGGACCCGCGCCTCGACACGGTCGAGCTGCTCGTCTCCGCCCGCCGCGACACCACGCTCGCCGTCGAGGTGTACTCCACCGGCAAGCCGCAGAACGTGGTGCCCGCGCACCTCGAGGCCAAGACCGACGTGGTGGTGCCCGCCGGCGACGAGCGCTGGGTGACCGCCCACGTACCGTTCACGCCCGACGTGCCGCAGAACGCCGTCGTCGTGCTGCGCGCCAACCCCGACGTCGCCGTCCGCACCACCGCGCCGCTGCCCGCGGGCGTGCTCACGCTGGTGCACCGCGTCGACAACGACGACCAGAACGTGCAGATCAGCTCCGACGAGCTGCTGGTGCAGTGGCCCACCAAGCCCCTGCGCGGCCGCTCCGTCGTGTTCCGCGCCGGCCCCGACACCCGCGCCCTCGCCCCCGAGCGCGCCACGAGCGGGTACCACCGCAACCACGGCGGCCCGCACCTGTGGGCCTCGTCGCCGATGGCGCCCGGCCGCGACGAGTGGCTGCGCCTCGACTGGGACGAGCCGGTGACGGCGCGCGAGGTGCGGGTCGTGTTCGACGACGACCTCGACGTCGAGCTCAACACGCTGCACCACCACCGCACGCCCCACGAGACCATGCCGACGCTCGTCAAGGACTACCGCCTCGAGGTGCTGCCCGCCGGCGGCGTCCCCGCCGAGGACCGGTGGGTGACCGTCGCCGCCGAGACCGACAACCGGTGGCGCCTGCGCGTGCACCCGCTGCCGGCCGACCTCGGCCCGCTGCGCGCCGCACGCCTCGTCGTCGGCGCCACGAACGGCGCAGCGCAGGCCCGCGTGGTCGCGCTGCGCGTGCAGGAGTGACCGTGCCGCACGCCGGACTCGCCCGCCCCGCGCGCGGCGCCACGACCCAGGCCCGGGCTACGCTGACCGCCGTGCACAGGAAGGAGCGCACCGGCATCGTGGCGCTCGCCGTGCCGGACCTCGAGGAGCCGTACTTCGCCGAGCTCACGGCCCTGCTGGTGCGGCGCGCCGACGAGCGCGGGCTGTCGATCCTCATCCAGCAGACCGCGGGCGACCACGAGCGCGAGGTGGACGTCGCCAACGGCATCGGGCTGCCCCCGACCGACGGCCTCATCCACATCCCGCGCGCGCTGTCCGTGGCCGACCTGACCCGGCGCACCTCCCCCGGGCCGCTGGTGCTGCTCGGCGAGCACATCCTCGTCAGCCCGTTCACGCACGTGACGATCGACAACCGGGCCGCGTCGTACGCCGCCACGGAGCACCTGGCGTCCGTCGGGTGCCGGCGGGTCGCGTTCGTCGGCCCCCGCGACGCCCGTCCCTCGGACGCCGCGGACCGCCGGTACGCCGGCTACCGCGAGGCCGTGGCCGCGGTCGGCATCGCCGACGACCCGGACCTCGTGGCCCAGGTCGAGGCGTTCACCCCCGCCGAGGGGCAGCGCGCCGTGCGCGGCCTCCTGGAGCGGGGCGTCGAGCTCGACGGCATCGTCTGCTCCAACGACTCGGTCGCCTTCGGCGCGCTGCCCGCCCTTCACGAGGCGGGGCGGCGCGTGCCCGCGGACGTCGCCGTGGTCGGTATCGACGACGTGCGCGGCGCCCGGTTCACGACGCCGTCGCTCACCTCCGTGTCCCCGGACAAGGAGGCGCTGGTCGAGCGCGCCCTGAGCGAGCTGGAGCGGCAGATCGCGACGCCGCCCGGCGCCAACCTGCCGGTGCAGCACGTGGTGGTCCCGGCCCGCGTCGTGGCCCGCGCGAGCACCGCCCGCTGAGCCTCCCGGTGCGGGCGCGTGGGCGGGGGGCGCCGCCGTCAGTCGGAGCCGGCGGGGACCACCCAGAGCTCGCCCACGTGCGCCTCCAGCAGCTCGCGGGCGTCGGCGTCCAGGCCGTCGTCGGTGACGAGGCGCTCCACCTCGTGCAGGTCGACGATGGTGGTCAGGCCGACGACGCCCCACTTGGTGTGGTCGGCGAGCACGACGGCGTCCTGGCCGGCGGCCAGGAGCGCGCGGTCCGTCTCCGCCTCCAGCAGGTTGGGCGTGGTGAGGCCCGCGTGCAGGTCCAGCCCGTGCACGCCGAGGAACGCGACGTCGAGGTGCAGGTGCTCCAGCGAGCGCACGGCGACCGGGCCCACCAGGGCGTCGGACGGGGTGCGCACGCCGCCGGTGAGCACCACGGACTGCGTGTACGGCTCGTCGGCGCGGTCGGGGCGGCGGAACGCCTCGGCGACGGGCAGCGAGTTGGTCACGACGGTGAGGTCCGGGACGGCGCGCAGCTCCTGCGCGAGCACCCACGTCGTCGTGCCGCCGGAGAGGCCCACCGCCATGCCCGGCTCCACCAGCTGCGCCGCGCGGCGCGCGATGGCCTGCTTGGCCGCGACCTGCTGCTGCACCCGCGACGCGAAGCCCCGCTCCTGCGCCCCGCCGGCGTCCCCGCGGGTCGTGGCGCCGCCGCGCACCCGGTCCAGCTCTCCCGCGTCCGCGAGCGCCTCGATGTCCCGGCGCACCGTCATCGCGCTGACGCCCAGCTCCTCGGCCAGCTCGGTGACGCTCGCGGCGCCCCGACGGCGCACCTCGGCCACGATCCGTGACCTGCGTTCTGCGACGAGCACCCGCTCCCCTTTCGACCCGCGGCACAGTCTGTCACGCGCCGCCGTGACCGGCCCCGCTCCCCGTCGAGCCCTGTCCAGCCCTGTCCAAGCCCTGCCCAGCCCCGTCCTGTCCCGCACTGGAGATCCCGTGACGCTGCCCGCCCCCTACGACGCCTGGTTCCCCGACAGCCCGATCGACGGCACGTACGGGTACGACCGGGACGGCCTGCTGGCCCTTCCGCCCGCCGCGGAGCCGGACGGGTTCGCGGACCTGTGGCGGTCGTGGCACGACGAGGCGCGGCGGGTGCCGGCCGACGTCGTGGCCGAGCCGGTGGGACGGCAGGGGACGCACGAGGTGTCCGTGGTGTCGTTCACCGCCGCAGGAGGCCTGCGCCTGCGTGCGTGGCTCGCCCTGCCGGTGGGGGCGGAGGTGCGGGTCGGGATCGTGCACGGGCACGGCTACGGCGGCCGCGAGGCGCCGTCCTTCGAGCGCGTGCCGCACGACGCGGCCGTGATCTTCCCGGTGGCGCGCGGTCTCGGGGCCCTCAACGCGGGGCTCGGCGCCCCGGACGTGAGCAGCGAGCACGTGCTCGCCGGCATCGAGGATGTGGAGACGTACGTGCTGGGCCGCTGCGCCGTCGACCTGTGGCACGCGGCCACCGCGCTGCAGGAGGAGCTGGCGGCCGTGCCGGGCGTCCCCGCCGACCTGCCCCTGTACTACGTGGGCACCAGCTTCGGCGGCGGCGTCGGCGCGCTGGCGGTGCCGTGGGACGACCGGTTCGTGGGCGCCACGCTGGAGGTGCCGAGCTTCGGCCAGTACGACGAGCGCCTCGCCGTGCCGTGCACGGGCAGCGGCGAGGCGCAGCGCGGGTACGTGGCGGAGCACCCGGAGGCCCGCGCGGTCCTCGCGCTCACCGACGCGTCCGTCGCGGCGACGCACCTGCGCGTCCCGACGCGGGTCGAGTGCGCCCTGTGGGACGCGCACGTGCCGCCGCCGGGCCAGTTCGGCGTCGCGGCCGGCGTCGCGGCCGCCGAGCGCGCGGGCACCGGGGCGGAGCTGGAGCTGGCGGTGCACTCCGCCGGGCACGCGGAGTACCCGGGCCAGGCGCGCGAGATGGCGGCGGCGTTCGCCGCCACCCGCGCGCACGTGGAGCGGTCGGTCAGCCGCGCCCGCCGTCCTGGCCTGTGATGTCGCCGTCCGTGAGGAAGTCGAGCAGGATCTGGCGGCTGGCCTGCGACGTGAGGCTGCCGTAGGCGTCGTCGAACGCGTGCTCGGCGTAGGGCAGCACCTCGACGCGGGTGTCGACCCCCTGCGCGGCGAGGGCCTCGCCGAGGCCGGTGACGGTCCCCGGCCGGGCGCTGCGGTCGCGGTCGCCGACCACGAGCAGGGTCCGGGGCAGCCCGGGCCCGACGGCGGCGGTCGGCGACACCTCGCGGTAGCGCTCCGGGTGGTCCTGCGGCGTGCCGCCGGTGAACAGCTCGGCGGCCTCGCGGGTCCCGGCCACGTCGTCCTCCCACATCCCGGCGACGTCGGTGCCGGGGTAGAAGCCGATCACGGAGGCGGGCGGCCCGACGGCGTCGCCGTCGGCGGTCGCGAGGGTGCCCTCCTGGAGGCGGTAGGCGGCGTTCAGCGCGAGCGTGCCGCCCGCGGACATGCCGCCGAGGGAGACCTGCGCGGGGTCGACGCCGTACTCGTCGGCGTGCTCCCGCACCCAGGCGAGCGCTGACGCGAGGTCCTGCGGTGCCTTGTCCCAGGTGGGCCGGTCGGCGCGGGCCAGCCGGTAGTCGACGGCGAACACGGCCACGCCGTGGTCGGCCAGCCAGCGGCCCGTGCCGCGCAGGTCACCCTTGTCGAAGGTGTGGAAGCCGCCGGCGTGGGCGAGCACGACGGCGGGCGCCGCCTCCCCCGCCCCGCCTGCGGGCAGGTACGCGTCGACGTCGAGCGCCTCGCCGTCGGGGCGGGCGAACGTGGCGGTCGTGTCGGGCTGGACGTCCGGGTAGCCGAGCCCTCCGGCCACCTCGCCCCACGAGACGTCGGCGCCGACGCTCCGCGCGGCCTGGAGCTGGACTCCCCCGATGGCAAGGGCCCCCACGGCGGCGGCCGCGCCGACGACGGCGACCGCGCGGCCCCAGCGCACCGTCCCGCCGGCCCAGGCAAGGGCCGCGAGGGCGGCGGCCAGCACGGCCAGCAGCGCCACGTGGAACGGGTACTGCCCGCCCAGCACGGGCCCGATCACCCCGATCTTCGGGATCGCCGGGACGTACGCGCCCAGGACGATCGCGACGGCGAGGAACGCGAGGACGGACGCCGCGAGAGCGCTCAGGGTCCGCAGGACCCGGACGGGCCGGGACCGCCGGCGGTCGGGACCGCGGCGGGCGCGCGGTGCGGGCGGGGCAAGGACGGGGTAGGTCACGGGGGAGGTCATGCCACGACGCTAGGAACGGGTCACCCCCTCGCACCTCCCGCCACGGAGCCAACGTCGGGCCTGGCTCTCAGGTAGGGGGTGTCCGCGGGTGGGCGCGTCCCGGGGCGACGAGGCCGGACTCGTAGGCGTAGACGGCCGCCTGCGTGCGGTCCCGCAGCTGCAGCTTCTGCAGGATGTTGCCCACGTGGGTCTTGATCGTCTGCTCCGCGACCACGAGCTCTGCGGCGATCTCCGCGTTCGACAGCCCCTGGGCCACACAGGTGAGCACCTCGGTCTCGCGGCCGGTGAGCGCCTCGACCCGCACCCCGGGGACGGGCCGGCCCGGGCCGCTGAGCCGCGAGAACTCCGTGATGAGCCGGCGGGTGATCTCCGGGGACAGCAGCGCGTCGCCCGCGGCCACGACGCGCACCGCCTCCGCGAGCTGCGCCCCCGAGGCCTCTTTGAGGAGGAAGCCGCTGGCGCCCGCGCGCAGGGCCTCGTACACGTACTCGTCGAGGTCGAACGTGGTCAGCACGAGGATCTTCGTGGCCAGGTCGGGGTCCCCCACGATCTGGCGGGTGGCCTCGATGCCGTTCGTCCCCGGCATCCGGATGTCCATGACGACCACGTCGGGCCGCAGCTCCCGTGCCCGGACCACGGCCTCCGCACCGTCGGCCGCCGTCGCGACCACCTCGACCCCCGGCTGGGCGCCGAGCAGCACCGAGAAGGCCTCGCGCACCATCGCCTGGTCGTCGGCGATCATCACCCGGATCGTCATGCGGAGCGCTCCTCGCCGGTCGGCGCCGCGAGCCGGGCGGCGACCTCGTATCCGCCGTCGGGCGTCGGGCCCGCGGTCAGGTCCCCGCCGAGCATGGCAGCCCGCTCGCGCATGCCCGGGATCCCGTGCCCGGCGCCCGGGAACACCGTGGCCGGGCGGCCGCCGGGCCCGTTGACCACCCTCAGGCGCAGGACGTCCGGGGCGTAGTCGAGCTCGACGCGCGCCGCGGCGCCGGGGGCGTGGCGGAGGGTGTTGCTCAGCGCCTCCTGCACGATCCGGTACGCCGACAGCTCCACGCCGTCGGGCAGGCGGCGACGGGCGCCGGAGACGGTGGTCGTCACGTCGAGGCCGGCGGCCTGCACCCCGGCGACCAGCTCGTCGAGGTGGTCCAGGGTGGGTTGCGGCGCCCCGGGCGCGCCGGTGTCAGGGCGCTCCTCGGAGCGCAGCACGCCGAGGATGCGCCGCAGCTCGGTCAGCCCGGACAGCGCACCGGTGCGGATGTCGGCGAACGCCCCGACCAGCTCCGCCGGCGGGTCGGGCACGCGGAGCGGGGCCGCGTCCGCCTGGATCGCGATGACCGACATGTGGTGCGCGACGACGTCGTGCAGCTCGCGGGCGATGCGGGCGCGCTCCTCCAGCACGGTGCGGTGCGCGCGCTCCTGCGCGAGGGCGACCTCCTGCTCCGCGAGCCGGGAGCGGACCTCCCGCGTGCCGCGCGCCCCGGCCGCGGCGCCCACGGCGACGGCGATCATCGCCAGCGCGATGAGCGTGAAGCGCCCCGGGCCCATCTCGCCCGCCGCCAGCAGCGCACCCAGCACCAGCAGGGTCAGCCCGACCGTCTCGACGACCACCCGCCACGGGTTCCGCAGCGCCACCAGGAACAGCAGCCCGGCGTGCACGGCCCACGCCCAGCCCACGTAGGTGCCGAAGGACGGGACGAGGGCGAGCACCGGCAGCGCCACCAGCGAGACCCACCACGCCGGGAGCGGCCAGCGCAGCGCCACCACGAGCAGCGCCACGTGGAGCACCGCGACGACCCGGGTCCCGACGTCCTCGGTGGCCGTGACGGCCGCGAAGGCCGCCACCGCGACGACCGCCACGTGCGGCAGCCGGCGGAGCGCCCGCGGGCCGCGCATCGGCGGCATCGGCTGCGGAGCCAGGGTCAGCAGGTCGCTGCGCACCGTGCTCCACGCAGTGCTCAGCGCACCGCGAACCCCGCCGCCCCCGACCATCCGCTCAGTATGGCCGGTGACGGCGGGGCGACCGCCGACCGTGGCGTCAGTTCCAGTTGTCGATCTTCACGTCCCGGGGCGACGGCGCGGCGTCGTCGCCCTCGACCAGGGCCTTGAGGCTCTGCAGGAACGTGGCCCACTTGGTGCTGCAGTGGTGCATGAACTCGACGGGCTCGCGCCAGCCGCGGTGCGCGAACAGCAGGATGGTCCAGTCGCCGTCCTGGCGCAGGTCCCACTCGATCGTCGTCCCGACCCACTCCTCGGGGCCGTCGACCACCCGCCACACCACGCGGCGCAGCGGGACCGCCTCCTCGACCTCCATGTCGAACCCGCCGTCGGGGAACCGGAACTCGACCCGTCCGCCGAGGCCGGCGTCGCCCGTCGTCTTCTCGGTCCACCAGCCGGCGAGGCCGTCGATCGTCGTCAGCGCCTCGTACATCGACGCCGGCGTGGGGGTCGTGGCCCCGATCCGGTGCAGGATGTCCACCATCGTGATCAGCTCCTTCTCGTGGTCTCGATCGCCTCGGCGATCGCCTTGATGCGGTGCAGCCGGCGGTCCCACGCCCGGCCGACGGACGCGAGCTGGTCCGCCGCCCGCTCGAGCTGGGCGGCGTCCACCTGGCACTGCTTCTCCCGGCCCACCGCGCTCGAGCGGACCAGGCCGGCCCGGTCGAGGACGTCGAGGTGCTTGGCCACGGCCTGCCGGGTCACCGGAAGCTGCCGGCTGAGCGACGTGGCGGTGCCGCCGCCGTCGGCCAGCAGGAGGTCGAGGATGCGGCGCCGCGTGGGGTCGCCGATCGCCGACCAGAGGTCGTCGTCCACGGACGACGGCGGTGCCGGCGCCGTCACGACCGCACCCCGAGGCTCTCGGCGTACGGCGCCAGGCGCGGCAGGTAGAAGGCCCAGCCGTCCACGTGCTCGGAGTACCGCTGCTCGAGGACGGCGATCTCCCAGCCCATCTCGCGGAAGCCGGTCTCCGTCATCCGCAGCAGCGTGCCGTCGCCGGACGGGACCAGCTCGAACGTCACGAGCAGCGAGTTCCCCGCCCGCGCCTCCTCGCCGGCCGGGTGCGTCCAGCGGAACGAGAACGCCCGCGGCGGCAGCGACTCGACCACGGTGAACGACTCGACGGTCCGGTCGGGGCCGTCGCCGAACGTGATGCTTCCCGCTCCCCCGGGCTCCGGCTCGAAGTCCGCGTCGTCGGGCCACCACTGCCGCACGTGCTCCGGGCGGCTCACCACCTCGAAGACGACGTCCGGCGACGCCTCCACGTACAGCTCGCGCTCGATGCTCCCCAGCTCCATGGCTCCTCCTGCAACTATTGGTTGCACATCAAGGTAGCCCGGGAGCGAGCGATGCGCAACCATTGATTGCATATGCGGTCGCGGGGCGTCCGCGCGCGGGAGATCGCGGCAATCCTGAGCCGTCGCCTCGCCGACGCTGACGCGTTCCTGAGGAGGCCGTCGCACGCTCGTCGTGGGTGAACCCACGAGCATGGCGCCACCCCGACTCCCCCTTCGCGGGGCGGCGCCGTGCCCACCCGCTACCGGCGGCGCGTGGCCAGGAACTCCCCGATGCGGCCGATGGCCTCGGTGAGGATCTCCTCGTCGGGCAGCGTGACGAGGCGGAAGTGGTCGGGCTCGAACCAGTTGAACCCGGTGCCGTGGGTGACGAGGATCTTCTTGGCCCGCAGCAGCTCGATGACGAACTGCTGGTCGTCGTCGATCGGGTACATCTCCGGGTCGAGGCGCGGGAAGCAGTACAGCGCGCCGCGCGGGCGCACCGACGTCACGCCGGGGAGCTCGTTGAGGAGCTTGTCGGCCAGCATCGCCTGGTCGTAGAACCGGCCGCCGGGCACGATCAGCTCGTCGATCGACTGGTACCCGCCGAGCGCGGTCTGGATGGCGTGCTGCGCGGGCACGTTGGCGCACATGCGCATGTTGGCGAGCAGGGTGAGGCCCTCGAGGAACTCGGCGGCGTTCTCCTTGGGGCCCGAGATCATGACCCAGCCGGCGCGGTAGCCGCACACGCGGTACGCCTTCGACAGGCCGCTGAACGTCAGGCACAGGACGTCGTCACCCGCGGCGGCCGCGGCGTGGTGGTGCGTGGCGCCATCGAACAGGATCTTCTCGTAGATCTCGTCGGTGAGGATCACGAGGTCGTGGCGGCGCGCGATGTCGACGAGCGCCTCGACCATCTCCTTGGAGTACACGGCGCCCGTGGGGTTGTTCGGGTTGATGATCACCATGGCGTGCGTGTTCTCGGTGATCTTCGACTCGATGTCCTCGAGGTCCGGCATCCAGCCGTTCGCCTCGTCGCACCGGTAGTGCACGGCCGTGCCGCCGCACAGGGTCACCGCGCCCGTCCACAGCGGGTAGTCGGGCGCCGGGACGAGGATCTCGTTCCCCTCGTCGACGAACGCCTGCAGCACCATCGAGATGAGCTCGGAGACCCCGTTGCCGATGAACACGTCGTCCACCGTCGTGTCGCGCAGGCCGCGCGACTGGTAGTACTGCGCCACCGCCGTGCGCGCCTCGTAGATGCCGCGCGAGTCGCTGTACCCCTGCGCCTCCGGCAGGTGGTGCACGACGTCCGCCTGGATCGCCGCCGGTGCCTCGAAGCCGAACGGTGCCGTGTTGCCGATGTTCAGCTTGAGGATGCGGTGCCCCTCCGCCTCGAGGCGCTGCGCCTCGACGAGGATCGGGCCGCGGACGTCGTAGCGGACGTTGAGGAGCTTCTTGCTCTGCCGGATGGTGCGCACGGGGTCCATCATCCCCCCGCGTCCCCCGTGCCCGACACGGCCATTCCACGACGAGCGGACCCCGCGTCGTCCCGCGTGGTGGTCGCGGGCGCCGCGCCCACCAGCGCGTCCAGGCGCTCCAGCCGCTGCCGGGTGGCGTCGTCGGCCGGGGTCATGAGGATGACGCGGTCGCCGCGGGCGCGGTCCAGCCACAGGCTCTGGAAGTGCACGTCCAAGCGGCCCACGCGGGGCGACCGGTAGCGGCGCAGCTGGGTGCCGTCCCCCGCCACGTCGTAGGACTCCCAGTGCCGGACGAAGTCTGGGGACGCGTCACGCAGGCGCGTCAGCAGCGCCGTCCAGCGCGGGTCGTCACGGTGCTCGGGCTCCCGGGCGCGAAGCCGGGCGGCGATGTTGTGCAGCACCGTGTCCTCGGCGTCGCCCAGCGCCCCGCGCCACCGCGGGTCGGTGAACATCAGCCACGCGCAGTTGCGGTCCTCGGCCGGGCGGGCGTCGAGGTCGTCGAACAGGTACCGGTACGCGCGGTTGGCGGCGAGCAGGTCGTAGCTGTCCGTCTGGATCGCGGCCGGGTAGGGCAGCAGGCGCTCGAGGACGGCGAGCTGCTCCGGGTGCACTTGGGGCGGCGGCCCCGGCGCGACGGCCGGCTCCCGGCCGGCCAGCGCCAGGAGGTGGCGGCGCTCGGCGGCGTCGAGCCGGAGCACCCGGGCGACCGCGTCGAGCACCTGGTCGGACACGTTCCGCGCCCGGCCCTGCTCCAGCCACGTGTACCAGGTGACCCCCACCCCGGCGAGCTGCGCCACCTCCTCGCGGCGCAGCCCCGGCGTGCGGCGGCGGCCGCTCGCGGGCAGCCCCACGTCGCCGGGCCCGATCCGGCCGCGCCGCTCGCGCAGGAACTCCCCGAGGGCGGCCCGGTCGGGCGAGGTGGCGGTCATGACGACCAGTGTCGCCCGGCCCGCCCCGCCGGACCAGCGTCGAGCCAGGTGGTGCCGGTACCACGATCAGCAGGCTCCTGGTACCAGGATGAGCGGGGGCGCACCGTCGTCGTCATGACCACGACCAGCGCGCCCGCCGCGCGCACCGCCCGAGCCGGTGCACCCGCGCCCGCGGCGCCGCACGGCGACCCCGCACCCCGCGACCTCCCACCCCGCGCCCTCCCACCCCGCGCCCTCACGGGCGTCGGCCTCGCCGTCCTCCTCGTCGCCTACCTGCCGGTCAACATGACGTTCGGGTCCGTCAACCTGCTCGCCCCGGCGATCACGGCGGACCTCGGCGCCGCGACGTCGGGCGGGCAGCTCGTCCTCTCCGCGTACACGACGACGTTCGCCGCGACGCTCGTCGTCGCCGGGCGGCTCGGCGACCGGTACGGCCGGCGCCGGCTGCTCGCGGTCGGGCTGGTCGCGTTCGCCGTGCTGTCCGCCGCGGCCGCCGTCGCGCCGGGCCTGGCGACGCTGGTCGCGCTGCGCGCCGGGCTCGGCGTCGCCGCGGGCCTGTTCACGCCGCAGGTGCTCTCCACCATCCAGGCCGCGGCGCCCGACCGGCTGCGCGCGCTGGGCGTGACCCTCTTCACCGCCGTGAGCGGCGCCGCGACCATCGCCGGGCAGGTCCTGGCGGGCGCGGTCGCCGGCGCCGCCGGCCCGCACCTCGGCTGGCGGGCGGTGCAGGTCGTCACGGGGGTGATCGCGGCGGCGGCGCTCCTCGCGCTGCGGACCGTCCCGGAGTCCCGGTCCACGGCGCCGCTGGCCCTCGACCTGCGCGGCGCGACCCTCCTGGCCGCGGGCCTCCTGCTGTTGGTCGTGCCGCTGACGCTCGGCGCGGCGGCGGGGTGGCCGCCGGTGCTCCTCGGGATGCTCGCCGCCGCGGGCGCCGTCCTCGCCCTGTTCGCCCGGTCCCAGCGCGCGGCCGAGCGGCGCGGCGAGCTGCCGGTCGTGCCGCCGAGCGTGCTGCGCACGCCGGCCGTGCGGCACGGCCTCGTCATGACGCTCCTGTTCTTCACCGGCTACGGCGCGTTCCTGTACGAGGTGTCGGCGCTCGCGCAGGGCGCGCTCGGCGCCGACGCCTGGGGCACGGTGGTGCTGCTCCTCGGCTTCGGCGGCGCGTTCATCGCCACGGCCCTCGCCCTCCCGGCGATCGAGCGCCGCACCGGCCGGTGGACGATGACGGGCGCGGCGCTGGCCCAGACGGGGGTGCTGCTCGCCCTCGGGCTCGTGGTCGGCAGCGGGCACGGCGGCTCGACGGCGGCCCTGCAGCCGCTGCTCATGGCCCTCGGCGCGGCCCAGGCGCTCATGTACGGGCCGGTGCTGCGCACGGTCCTGCTCCGCACCCCCACCTGGGCGGCGGGTGTCGCGGGCGGGCTGTTCACCACGCTCCAGCAGCTCGGGCTCGGCCTCGGCGTGGCCGTGCTCGGCGGGCTGTTCCAGGCCGTCGCCGCGCGGGCACCCGGCGGCGTGGCGGCGGGGCTGCCCCGCGGCTTCGCGGTCGCCGTCGTCGTGCAGGCCGGGCTGGCGCTCGCCTTCGCCGCGCTGGCCGCCCGCATCGCGCGGGCCCGCTGACCCCGGGCCGAGACGGCCGGGACATACGCACGGCGCCGCCCCGCGACGGGGAGTCGGGGTGGCGCCGTGCTGGTGGGGGTCAGGGGATTCCCCCACGACGAGCGTGCGACGACCACCTCAGGATCGGCCCAGGTTCCGCCGCGGGCTTCGCTCAAGATCGCCGCGCGCCATGCCCGCAGGTTGCCGTCCGGCGACCCGGTGGGCGACGGTGGGAGTCCGGTCCGTCGCCCCGTTCGGAGGTCGTCATGAAGGTCGTCGTCATCGGTGCGCTCGGCAAGGTCGCGCGCCAGCTGGTCCCGCTGCTGGCGGACGGCGGCACGGGGCCGGTGGTCGACGTCGTCGGCGTGGTCCGCAAGCCCGAGCAGACCGACCGCGTCGCCGACCTCGGCGCCGACCCGGCGCTCCTCGACGTCGAGCACGCGACCACCGAGGAGATCGCCGCGGTCCTGGCCGGCGCGGACGCCGTCGTCTGGTCCGCCGGCGCCGGCGGCGGGAGCCCCGAGCGCACGGACGCGGTCGACCGCGCCGCCGCGATCCGGTCCATGGACGCCGCCGCGAGCGCCGGCGTGCGGCGGTACGTGATGGTGTCGTGGATCGGCTCGACCCCCGAGCACGGCGTCCCCGAGAGCGCGGGCTTCTTCGCCTACGCCGACGCCAAGCTGGCCGCCGACGACCACCTGCGCACCACCGACCTCGACTGGACGATCCTCGGCCCCGGCACCCTGACGGACGAGCCGCCCACCGGGCGCATCGCGCTGTTCCCGGAGACGGGCCCCGTGCCGCGCGGCACCGACACCAGCGTGCCGCGGGCCGACGTCGCGCAGGTCGTCGCCCGGACGCTGCGCGAGCCCGCGACGGTCGGCCGGTTCGTGCGCTTCTCCTCGGGGGACACGCCGATCCCCGCCGCGCTGCGCGACCTGGGGTAGACCGCGCGCCTCGACCAGGGTTCCCTGCTCAGGCGATGAGCCCTGCCCGACGCCGCGCGGTGACCGCGCCGTGCGGGCGGTGGCCGGGGTCGGTGCGCTCGGCGGTCGCCACGACGTCGAAGCCCGCGCGGTCGAGGCGCTCCGCGAGCTCGTCGGGCGGCCAGAACCACGCCGTCGTGACCTGGTGGTCGAACGGCTCCACGCGCGGGCCGCGGAAGTAGCCGACCAGCAGCCCGCCGCCGGGGGCGAGGGCGCGGGCGAACTCGGCCAGCACGTCGTCCA
Organism: Isoptericola sp. NPDC057559; assembly: GCF_042801555.1. Classification (NCBI taxonomy): domain Bacteria; kingdom Bacillati; phylum Actinomycetota; class Actinomycetes; order Micrococcales; family Promicromonosporaceae; genus Isoptericola; species Isoptericola sp. NPDC057559. The sequence goes on along the minus strand of NZ_JBHVFQ010000002.1, from coordinate 72,245 downwards.
CACCCTCGGGCGGGGTGTGGATGACGGAGTACCACGCGAGCAGCCCGCCGAGGCCGCCGTCGGGCACGCCGAGGTCGTCCAGCGCGGCCCGGCGGAAGGGGACGCCGGGGTACTCCGCGCGGGCGCGCTCCAGGAACGGCTCGGCGAGGTCCACGCCCTCGGCGTCCAGCCCCTGCCGCGCGAGGAAGTCCGTCCACTGCCCGGGCCCGCAGCCGGCGTCGACCACGCGGCCCGCCAGCCCGGCCGCCCAGCGCGCGACGAGGTCGCGGTCCTCGTCGTGCACCGACGCCATCGACCCGAAGAGGTCGGTGTACTCCTGCGCGCGCGCCGCGTACGCGGCGCTGGCCTCACCCGTCATGGCGGCCACCCTAGGGACCGGGTCGGACGCGGCCCGGTCGGACGCGGCCGGGCCGGGGCGGCCGGGCCGGGGCAGCCGGGCCGGGGCGGCCGAGCCGGGGCGGGGCGGGGCGGTCAGTCGCGGCCGGGGACCCGACCGGCGACCGTGCGGAGCGCGCGCCGGGCGTGCGCGCGGGCCGCGGCGGGTGACGGCGCGGGCTCCAGGCCGAGCAGCCGGCGGCGGTGCGCCTCGCCGAGCAGCAGCGTGTACAGCTCCTCGGCGCGCCGGGGCAGGTCGTCGAGGCCGGGGTGCTCGGCCGCGAGGAGCGTCGCGAGGGCGTCGACGGTGCGCGCGGGGCCGTTCGCGTAGAAGTCCGCGGCGAGCCGCGGCAGCTGGCGCGCCTCCGCGACGACGAGGCGGTGCAGCGTCACGGCGTCGTCGCCGTGCAGCGTCCGCACGACGCGGGTGGCGACCTCCTCGAGGTCGTCCCCCGCGTGCAGGCCCTCCTGCTCGTGCCGGTGCAGGCGCTCGACGGCGGCGAGGAAGAGGCCCTCCTTGTCCGTGAAGCGGGCGTAGATCGTGCGCTTGGTGACGCCAGCCGCGGCCGCGACGCCCTCGATCGTCGTGCCGGCGAACCCGTGCTCGGCGAGCTGCGCGGTGGCCGCGTCGAGGATCGCCTCGCGGCGCGCCTCGGCCTCGTCGCGGCGGGGGCGCCCGCGGCGGGCGGGGGGCCGGCCGGTCTCCGTGTCCATGCTCTAATGATACGGCACCGTTTCATTATGGCGTGGCATCACGACGCCGCACCACACGAGGAGGACCGATGGGTGGACGACGGCTGCTGCACGTGGCCTTCAGCGACGACTGGGAGGCGTGCGGGCGGTTCGGGGAGTACGACGTCGCCACGCGGCGCACCCTGTTCGACGACGCGGGCCACATCCACGCGACCACGGCGGGCGGCCTGCCCGCCGTGCTGCGCGACGTCTACGGCGACGCCACCGAGGCGCTGGTGCTCGCCGTGATCGACGAGGACGCTCTCGCCGACCAGGGGATCCCGGTGCGCTGGGAGCCCGCGGCGGGCGGGCCCGCGCCCCGCATCGGCGCCGTGCTGCCGATGGACCGCGCGACGGTGGTCGCCGTCCTGGAGGTCGGGCGCGGCCCGGACGGGTGGGCCGCCCCCGACCTCTCCGGCCTCGACGTCCGCGAGACGGCCCCCGAGGCGACACTCGAGGCGGCGCGCGAGGCCGGCCCGGGGGTCAGCCCAGCAGGGTCGTGACCCGGCGGCGCACGCCCGCCGCGTCGAGGCCGTGCGCCGCGGCGTGGTCGCGCGGCGTGCCGTAGCGGCGCAGCTCGGCCTCGCCGGGGACGCCCACGTGCAGCACGCGGCTCGGGCGGTCGGCCAGCGCGGCCGCCACGGCGGCGGCGCTCGTGCCCTCCAGGTACGGCTCGACGACGGCGAGCGACGGCGCCGCGCCGGGGCCCGCGGGCAGCAGGGCGCGCAGCCCCTGCGCGTCGAGCGGGTGCGGGGTGGCCGTCCACGCCACGCGGACGGGGAGGTCGGCGGTGGCCTCGAGGACGGTGTCGAGCATCGGCCCGACGGCGACGACGAGGGGCGCCTCGCCGGCCTCGACGCCGGCGCGGTCGCGCACCAGGTGCAGCCGGCCGTCGACGGGCCCCGGGCGGGCGTTGCGCTGCCCCGACAGGCGCACGTAGACGCGCCCGGTGCCCGCCGCCTCGCGGTGCAGGATCTCCGCGACCTCGTCGGCGTGGCCCGGCACGTGCACCGTCCAGCCGGGCAGCGCGGAGATCAGCGCCACGTCGGCGGGGGCCTGGTGGGTGCGGCCGCCCGCGGACACGTCGTAGGACGCGCCCGCGCTCACGAGCACGGCGCCGACGTCCTGGTGGCCGAGGTCCAGCTTGACCTGCTCGTACGCCCGCTCCACCAGGAACGACGCGAACGTGTGCACGATCGGGCGGCGGCCGGCCAGGGCGAGCCCCCCGGCCACGCCGACCAGCGCCTGCTCCCGGATCCCGACGTCGATCACGCGGTCCGGGTGCCGCTCGATCGCGCGGCCCAGGTACCCCGAGCCGATGACGGCCAGGACCACGTCGACGTCCGGGTGCGCGTCCAGCACCGGGCCGAGCTCGGCGTAGAACCGGGCACGCTGGTCCGGCTCGGGGGCCGCCGCCACCTGCCGGGCCTCCACCTGCGCGGTCATGCCGCCACCCCGTTCGCGCGGGCCGGGGTGGTGTCGACCACCACGACCGTCGGCCGGTCGGGCTCCGCGTGCCGCAGCGCGGCGGTCAGGCGGGGCGTGTCGGACGTGCGCGCCTCCGCCGCCGCCCAGCCCTCGAGCGCGAACCGGGACGCGATGCCGCCCGGCCAGCCCAGGCTGTCGCTGTGGTTGTCCACCACGACGCACGTGAGGTTGCCGAGGCCGAACCGGCCGGCCACCTGGATCGCCTCGGCGTTGCTGCCCTCGTCGAGCTCGGCGTCGCCCACCAGCACCACGACGCGCGCCGGCGACCGACCGCGCAGCCCGAGGGCGAGGCCGACCCCGATCGGCAGGCCGTGCCCCAGCGAGCCGCTGCCGATCTCGATGCCCGGCACCAGGGTGCGGTCGGGGTGGTGGCCCAGCGGCGAGTCGAACGACGCGACGTCGTCGAGCCACGCCGTCGGGAAGAACCCCTTCGCGGCGAGCACGGCGTAGGTGGACGCCGGGCCGTGCCCCTTGGAGAGCAGGAAGCGGTCGCGGTCGGGATCGTCCGGGTGCGCCGGGTCGACGCGGAGTACCCGGTCGTACAGCGCCCACACGACGTCGAGCGTCGAGTGCGCGCTGGGGTCGTGCTTCTCGTCGCCGGTCACGCGGGCGACGAGGTCGCGCACGTGCTGCGGGACGCTCACGGGGGCCTCGACCGGCCCGGCCGGCGGGGTGCTTGTCGTCGTCATGCTTCGATGCTGCGACCTCAACCATTGTTGAGGTCAAGAGGTGGGCGACGTCACGCCGGACGTCCTGCGGAACCCCGCCGCCCGGGGCAGGATCGAGACGGACCCACCGCCGTCACCAGGAGGTCTCGTCATGGCCCGCACCGTCGCCGAACACCTCGTCGACCAGCTCGTCGCCGCCGGAGTGAAGCGCATCTACGGGATCGTCGGGGACTCCCTGAACCCCGTCGTCGACGCCGTGCGCCGCACCGAGGGCATCGACTGGGTGCACGTGCGCCACGAGGAGGCCGCCGCCTTCGCGGCCGCCGCCGACGCGGAGGTCACGGGCGAGCTCGCCGTCTGCGCCGGGTCGTGCGGGCCGGGCAACCTGCACCTCATCAACGGCCTCTACGACGCGAACCGGTCCCGGCTGCCCGTGCTCGCCATCGCGTCGCACATCCCCAGCCCGCAGATCGGCACGCAGTTCTTCCAGGAGACGCACCCCGACCGCATCTTCACCGAGGCCTCGGTGTTCTCGGAGATGATCTCGACGGCGGCCCAGCTCCCCCGCGTCACGCGGTCCGCCATCCAGCACGCGCTCTCGGCCCCGGGCGTCGCGGTGCTGACCCTGCCGGGCGACGTCGCCGACCAGCGCGTGCCCGACGACGCCGCCCCGATCCTCGTGCCCGGCGCCTGCCCGGCCCGGATCGTGCCGAACGACGCCGACGTCGGGGCCCTGGCCGACGCGATCAACAAGGCCAGGAAGGTCACGCTGTTCGTCGGCGCCGGCGCACGCGGCTCGCGCGAGGAGGTGCTCGAGCTCGCCGACCTCGCCGCCGCGCCGATCGGCCACTCGCTGCGCGGCAAGGAGATCATCCAGTACGAGAACCCCCACGACGTCGGCATGTCCGGGCTGCTCGGCTACGGCTCCTGCCACGAGGCGATGCAGTCCGCCGACCTGCTGATCCTCGTCGGCACCGACTTCCCCTACGACTCGTTCCTGCCGAGCGACGTCCGGACCGCGCAGATCGACGTCGATGCCTCGCACCTGGGCCGCCGCACCCGGCTCGACCTGCCCGTGCACGGCGACGTCGGCGAGACCCTCCGGATCCTCAACCCGTTGATCCAGCGCAAGCGGGACCGCAAGTTCCTGCGCTCGATGGTCGACAAGCACGCCGGGATCATGACCAAGGTGGTCGGCGCGTACACGCGCAACGTGGAGAAGCACACGCCCATCCACCCCGAGTACGCGGCCGTGCAGCTCGACGAGACCGCGGCCGACGACGCCGTGTTCACCGTCGACACCGGCATGAACAACGTGTGGGCCGCCCGGTACCTCACGCCCAACGGGAAGCGGCGCGTCATCGGGTCCTTCATCCACGGGTCGATGGCGAACGCCCTGCCGCACGCCATCGGGGCCGCGTTCGCGCAGCCCGGGCGGCAGGTCGTGGCGCTCGCCGGCGACGGCGGCCTGTCCATGCTGCTCGGCGAGCTCATCACCGTGCGCACCTACGACCTGCCGGTGAAGGTCGTCGTCTTCAACAACGCGACGCTCGGCATGGTGAAGCTCGAGATGCTCGTGGAGGGCCTGCCCTCCTACGGCACCGACTCCCCGCCGGTGGACTACCGCGCGATCGCCACCGCCATCGGCATCCCCGCCGTGCGCGTCGAGCGGCCGAAGGACCTGCGCCGCGCCCTCAAGGACGGCCTCGACCGCAAGGGCCCCGCGCTGATCGAGGTGGTCACCGACCCGAACGCCCTGTCGATCCCGCCGTCCATCACGTCCGGCCAGATCCGCGGGTTCGCCACCGCCATGACCAAGGAGATCTTCGGCGGCGGCATGGGCGAGGTCATGTCCCTGGCCCGCTCGAACCTGCGCAACCTGCCCCGCTGACCGCCCGTCGTCACCGCCAGGCGGCGGCGACGGCGAGGAAGGCGTCGTTCGCCTCGATCTCGCCGATGCTCACGCGCAGGCCGTCGCCGGCGAACGGCCGCACGAGGACGCCGGCGGCGGTCGCCTCGGCCGCGCGGGCCATGGTCTCCTCGCCCAGGGGGAACCACACGAAGTTGGCGTGCGTCTCGGGCAGGTCCCAGCCCTGCTCGCGCAGCGCGGCGGTCACGCGGTCGCGCTCGGCGACCAGCGCGTCGACGCGCACGCGCAGCTCCTCCTGCGCGACGGGCTCCAGCGACGCGAGGGCGGCACGCTGGGCGATGTGGTTGACGCCGAACGGCGTCGACACGGCGCGGATCCCGGCGGCCAGGCGCGGCTCCGCGACCGCGTACCCGACGCGCAGGCCCGCCAGGCCGTACGCCTTCGACAACGTGCGCAGCAGGACGACGTTCGCGTACCGGCGCAGGAGGTCGACGCCGTCGGGCGCCTGCGGGTCGCGGACGAACTCGAGGTACGCCTCGTCGACGATCACGAGCACGTCGCGCGGCACCTCGGCGAGGAACGCCTCGAGCTCGTCGGCGTGCACCACCGGGCCGGTCGGGTTGTTGGGCGTGCAGACCATGACGACGCGGGTGCGCGGCGTGACGGCGGCGGCCATGGCGGGCAGGTCGAGCCGGCCGTCGGCGGCCACGGGGACGGTCACGGCGGTGCCGCCCGCGACCGCGACCACGATCGGGTACGCCTCGAACGAGCGCCACGGGAACACGACCTCGTCGCCGTGCTCCACGACCGCCTGCAGCACGTGCCCGAGCACGGCCACCGAGCCGTTGCCCACCACGACCTGCTCGGCCGGCACGCCCACGTGGTCCGCGAGCGCCTCGACCAGCTCCGTGGCGTACATGTCCGGGTAGCGGTTGGTCTGCTCCGCGGCCCGGGTGATCGCCTCGAGGACGGAGGGCAGCGGCGGGTACGGGTTCTCGTTCGACGACAGCTTCCACAGCTTCGCGCCCTCGGCGGGCCGGGCGCCCGGCACGTACGCGGGCAGCGCGGCGACGGCGGCGCGCAGGGGGACGGCGGGGCTCTGGACGACCGGCGAGTCAGCGGGGGAGGTCACAGCGGTCAAGGATGCCACCCCGCCGCCACCCTCCCCCAGGTCCGGGCGCTGACGTGCCACGATGGCCGCATGAACTTCATCGTCCGCACCCTTGTCACGGCTGTGGCGTTGTGGCTGAGCGACCTGATCTTCACCAACCTCGAGATCAAGCCCGCGTACGACGGCGACAACCTGCTGACCTACGTCCTCGCGATCCTCGGCGTCGCGCTGGTGTTCACCATCATCAGCAGCTTCGTGAAGCCGATCGTCAGCATCATCTCGATCCCGCTCCTCATCCTCACGCTGGGGCTCTTCTACCTCGTCATCAACGCCTTCGTGCTGTGGCTCACCACCTGGATCACCGACCAGGGATGGTTCGGCGACTGGGGCGTCGACGTGAGCGGCGGCTTCTGGTGGTTCATCTGGATCGCCCTCATCCTCGCGGTGCTGCAGGCGATCATCGGGGCGTTCGCCCCCAAGCGGGGCTGACCGCGCCCCGCTCGCCTCAGTGCAGCGTCGCCCCCGTCGGGACTCCCGGCGGGGGCGTCGTCGTCCCGGGCGCCAGCACCACCGGCGGATCCGCGTCGGCCCGGCGGGCGGCGTAGAGCCTCGTCCGGGCCCGGGTGCCGCCGAGCAGCCGCTCCAGCCGCCGCGTCACGCCGGCCGCCGGCACGTTGCCGGACCGCTCGACCGCGGCGAGCGTGCGCAGGTGCGTGGGCAGCGCGTGCGCCAGCGTGGCGCCCCCCGACGCCGTGCGGTCGGCCGGGTCGGCCGAGTCCAGCAGCCGCCGCGCCACCGTGACGCGGTCGACGGACGCCGGGTTGTGCACGGCGGAGCGCCCGTCCAGCGCCGACACCGCCTCCTCGTCGTTCTCCAGGTGCAGCACCGGCACCCCCGCCGGCGTGGCGAACGTGGCCGTCGGGGAGCCCGCGGTCACGACGCCGCCCACCGGGTGCTTCGCGCGGAAGCTCGGGGACGCCGCGAGCGCCGTCGCCGCAATGCCGCCCAAGCTGTGCCCGACCAGCACCACCGGCTCGTCGTCGGCCGCGCCCGCCTCGTCGAGGGCCCGCTCGACCGCCTCGGACACGTCGGCGCCCTCGTGCGCCATGAGCCGCAGGTCGGTCGCGCCGTCGAACGGGTTCGTGGTCGACAGCAGGGGCTGCGTCCCGGGGATCAGCACGGTCCACGACGTCGTCCCGTCGGCGTGGGTCACCCGCTCCACCGCGAGGGTCCCGCCGGGCGCCCCCGCCGCCCGGCGGCCGACGATCCCGCTGCCCTGGGGATAGAGGTCGCCGAGTCGGGCGAGCGCCTCCGCGACGGTGCCCGACGGCGCCCCGGCCCAGGGCAGCGGGGGCCCGGCCAGGTCGGCGTCCGTGAGCGGCAGCACCCGCACCTCGGACGCCGGCAGCAGCGCGTCGACGAGGTCGGCGAGCCCGCCGGCGCCCCGGGTGGTGCCGTCGACCATGGCGGCGGGCCCCTCGCGCAGCCCGCGCTCGAGGTCACGCCACCGCCACGGGACGGAGAGCGAGTAGCCGGCCGCGAAGCCGCTGACCAGCTCGTCGGCCTGGGGCGCGAGCACCCGCCAGGCGTTCGCCGCGTCGCTGTCGTGCCCGCCGACCACCTCCGCGGTGGGGGGCGAGGGCGGGGCGACGCCCCGCGGCCGCGACTCGTCCCCTGCCTCGGCCTCGGCCTCGGCCTCGGCCCCCGACGGGACCGCGAACCCCAGCCGGTCCACGGTCCTGGCCCCGGCCGCCACCCCCTGCAGCGGGAGGAGGCGCACTCCCACCCACGCGCCGCCGAGGGTGGCCAGCAGCCTGGTCCCGGCACCGGCGGCGCGCTCCGCCAGGGTCTCGGCCGCACGGTAGAGGCCGGCGGCGATCCGCAGCCGGCGCGCGCAGCGGTCGGCGCTCGACGCCCGGTGGTGCAGCCGCGCCGCCGCGTCGTCGAGCCGGGCCGCGGCCGCGGCGCCGACGACGGCCTCCTGCGCCGTGGGCGACGCCGGGAACAGGCCGTCCGTAGGGTCGTGCTGCCACTCCTGCCGTTGCAGGACGGTCCGGGCGGCGAGGCACCGCACGGCCGCCCGGCGCAGCCGGTCCGCGGTGTCGTCGAGGACGAGTGCTGCGCCCTGCACGGCGTCGGCGTCCACGCGAGCGAGCCCGCGTCCGCCCGTGACGGACAGCGTCTCGGCCGGGGGAAGTCGCTCGCTCACCGGGCCAGCACCGCCGCCGCCTCCTCCACGAGCTGCCGGTCGGCTCCGAGGCCGGACAGCAGGGACGCGACCTCCTGCCGGAACCGGTCCGCCGCGTCCGACTCCCAGGAGACGGCGAGGCTTCGGCGGGCGCCCGCCGCGGCGTCGTCGACCTCGCGGCACGCCATGACCGCGAGCGCCCTCGCCTCGGCGGCCGGCGCGATGCGGAGGGCGGCGGTCGGGACGGGCGGGCCGGGCGGGCACGGGGAGGGCGGCGAGGACATGCCCAGGACGCTAGGCGGACGGACGTGCCGACCGCGCCCGTTCCCCGCTCCCTGTGGACAACGGTCGACTGGGGGCAGCGCGCACGACGCGAGGCGCCGCGGAGACGTCCTCTACCGAGCCAGCACGCCGCCGAGCCGCTCAGGGTCGGAGAGGATGTCGATGCCGACCACCCGGCCGTCGCGCACGGTGAACGCGAGCACGGAGTAGACCGTCCCGTCCTCGACGACCGTGACGAGCCCGGGCGACCCGCCCACCAGGGCGAGGCGCGAGAACCGCGCGGTGCCGAAGTGCAGGCGCGCCTGCCCGGCCACCGCCGCGGCGCCGCGCAGCACCCGCGACAGCTCGCCCGGACCGTAGTCGAGACGCAGGGTGACCTCGGGGTCGAGGAGCGCCACCAGCCCCTCGAGGTCGCCCGCCCGCGACGCGGCGAGGTAGGCCGACACGACCTCCCGCCGGCGCGCGACGTCGTCCTGCGCGGGCACGGCGTCCCGCACCTTGCGCCGCGCCCGGCTGGCGAGCTGGCGCGTCGCGGGGAGCGACCGGTCCACGAGGGGCGCGATCTCCTCGAACGGCACGGCGAACTGGTCGTGCAGCACGAAGGCGACGCGCTCGGCCGGGGCCAGCGTGTCCAGCACGACCATCAGCGCGGCGCCGACCTCGTCCGACTCGACCGCTCGCCGCTCCGGGTCGTCCAGCTCGTCGACCGGCGTCACCAGCAGGCCCGGCAGGTGCCCGTCCCAGCCGGGTCCTTCCCAGGCCGTCTCGCGGCGCGTGGACCGCGAGCGCAGCAGGTTGAGGGCCACGCGGCCGACGATCGTCGTGAGCCAGCCGCCGAGGTTCTCCACCCCCGCGGTGCCCGCGGCGTGCGCGCGCACCCACGCGTCCTGCACGGCGTCCTCGGCGTCGGCGGTGGAGCCCAGGACGCGGTAGGCGACCGCGCGCAGGTGCGGCCGGAACGTCTCGAACTGGTCCGCCATGAGCTGGTCCGTGCTCACCGGTCACACTCCTTCGGCCCGCCGTGTCAGAGGGATGACAGCAACCACTGCCGGTACCTGCCGAGCCGTGCTCACCCAAGCACAGGTCGCCGACACCGGCTCATGACCGAGGAGCCCGCATGACCCCCCTGACCTCGAACGACACCGCGGCCCGTGCCCTGTCCGCCGCCCTCTCCGCGGACCTCACGGCGGACCTCTCAGCGGACCTCACCGGCCGGCTGCTGCTGCCCGGCGGCGACGCGTTCGACGGGGCGTCCACGCCGTGGAACCTCGCGGTGCGGCAGCCGGTCGCGGCGGTCGTGGAGGCGGCCGACGCCGACGACGTCGCCGCCACCGTGCGGCACGCGGCGGCCGCCGGGCTGACGGTGGCCGCCCAGTCCACCGGGCACGGCGCGTCCGGCGACGTGGCGGGCACCGTCCTGCTGCGCACCGGCCGCCTCGCCGACGTCCAGGTGGACCCGCTGCGCCGCACGGCCCGCGTGGGCGCGGGCGCGTCGTGGGGCGCGGTGCAGGCCGCCGCGGCGCCGCACGGCCTCACGACCCTCCTCGGCAGCGCCCCCGGCGTGGGCGCCGTCGGCTACACCCTCGGCGGCGGGCTCGGCTGGTTCAGCCGGGTGCACGGCCTCGCCGCGGACCACGTGCGGTCGTTCGACGTCGTCGACCCGGCGGGCACGCGGGCGACCGTCACGGCCCAGTCCGACCCGGAGCTGTTCTGGGCGCTGCGCGGCGGGGGCGGCGACCTCGCCGTCGTGACCGCGATGGAGATCGACCTGGAGCCGGTGCCCGCGTTCTCGGGCGGCAGGGTCGCGTGGCCGGCCGGGCACGCCGCCGAGGTGCTCGCCGTCTTCCGCGAGGTCACCGCGGCGGCCCCGCCGGAGCTCACCGTGTGGCTCTCGCGGGTGGAGGCGCCGGGCGCGCCGGCCGTCGTCGTCGTGCACGCCGCCCACCTGGGCGACGCCGCGGAGGCACGCGAGCTGCTGCGACCGTTCGCGGCCGTGCCCGGCGCGCTGGGGCCGGGCGTGGACGCCGCGATCGGCCCGGTCGGGCTGGCGGACGTCGGCGACATCACCGCCGACCCCACGGACCCGGCCGCCGGGAAGGGGCGCTCCGAGCTCCTCCGAGGCATCGGCGGGGAGGCGGTGGAGCGCCTGTTCACGACGTCGGTCGCGCCGCTCCTCGTGGTCCAGCTGCGGCACCTGGGCGGCGCGCTCGCCGCGCCCGGGGACGGGGCGGGCGCGCTGGGCGCGATCGCCGAGCCGTACCTGCTGTACGCGTTCGGCCTGGCCTTCGAGCCGGGGGTCGCGGCCGCCGTCGGCCACCGCCTCGAGGCCCTGCCCGCCGAGCTCGCGGGCGTCGCCACGCTGCGCAAGCCCGCCACGTTCCTCGCCCCGGGCGAGAGCGCCGCGGCCGCGTACGACGACGCCGCCCTCGCCCGGCTGCGCGACCTCAAGCGCTCCCGCGACCCGCGCGGCGTCGTTCGCGGGAACTACCCCCTGCTCGGCTGAGGCGCTCCCGCCCCGTCGTGAACACCCTCGCGGCGGGGCGGGGAGCCCGTGGGAGAATGACGGCCGTGACCTCCCCCGCGCCGCAGACCTCGCCGTCCGACGTCCAGACCCGCGTCAACCTCGCGGACGTCACCCCGCCGATCGCCCTCGGGCCGCTCGACGGCCGCTACCGCGGCGCCGTCGCGCCGCTGGTGGACCACCTCAGCGAGGCCGCGCTCAACCGGGCGCGCATCCACGTCGAGGTCGAGTGGCTGGTCACGCTGTGCAACGGCACGTCCGCGGCACCCGGCGCCGTCGTGCCGGGCGCGCCCACCCTGACCGACGCCGAGATCGCCTACCTGCGGCAGATCCCCGCCACGTTCGGCGCGGACGAGATCGCCGAGCTGGCCGCCATCGAGCGGGAGACCGTGCACGACGTCAAGGCCGTCGAGTACTTCATCAAGCGCCGCATCGCCGTCGCCCCCGAGGCGCTGGGCCACGCGACGAGCCTGCCCGCCGCGAGCGAGCTCGTGCACTTCGCGTGCACCAGCGAGGACATCAACAACCTGTCGTACGCGCTCATGGTGCAGGGCGGCGTGCGCGACGTGTGGCTGCCCGCCGCGACCGCGCTGACCGACCAGCTCGCCGGCATGGCCCGCGAGCACGCCGAGGTCCCGATGCTCAGCCGCACGCACGGGCAGCCCGCCACGCCGACGACGATGGGCAAGGAGCTCGCCGTCCTCGCGCACCGCCTGCGCCGCCAGCTGCGCCGCGTCGAGGGCGCGGATTACCTGGGCAAGCTCAACGGCGCCACCGGCACCTACGGCGCGCACGTCGTCGCCGTCCCGGGCGCCGACTGGCCCGCCGTGTCCCAGGCGTTCGTCGAGCACCTGGGCCTGGTCTGGAACCCGCTGACGACGCAGATCGAGTCGCACGACTGGCAGGCGGAGGTCTACGCCGACGTCGCCCGCTTCAACCGCATCCTGCACAACCTCGCGACCGACGTGTGGACGTACATCTCGCTGGGCTTCTTCACGCAGATCCCCGTGGCGGGCGCCACCGGCTCGTCGACCATGCCGCACAAGGTCAACCCGATCCGGTTCGAGAACGCCGAGGCGAACCTCGAGATCTCGTGCTCGCTGCTCGACACCCTGTCCGCGACGCTCGTGACGTCCCGCCTGCAGCGCGACCTCACCGACTCCACCACGCAGCGCAACATCGGCCCGGCGTTCGGCCACTCGCTGCTCGCGATCGACAACGTGCGCCGCGGCCTCAAGGCCCTCAACGTCAACGCCGCCCTCATGGCCGACGACCTCGACCACAACTGGGAGGTGCTCGGCGAGCCCGTCCAGTCGGCGATGCGCGCCGCCTCCGTCGCCGGTGTCGAGGGTATGGAGAACCCGTACGAGCGCCTCAAGGAGCTCACCCGCGGCCAGCGCGTCGACGCTGCGCGGATGCGCGAGTTCGTCGCCGGCCTCGGCCTGCCCGACGACGTCGCCGCCCGCCTCGCCGAGCTCACGCCCGCGTCGTACACCGGCATCGCCGCGCGACTCGTCGAGGACTACCTGGCCTGACCCGGCACCACCCCCGGTCGCCGAACAGGCAGTTGGTCCCCGGTATTTGGGCGGGAGAAGCCCAAAGACGGGGCCACAGCCCGGTAGGGGTCGGCGGTAGGGGACGGCGCCGGGGGGGCAACCGCCGCCCGGGCC
>NZ_JBHVFQ010000002.1:37758-59332 GCF_042801555.1 Isoptericola sp. NPDC057559 | reverse complement strand
ACAGGCAGTTGGTCCCGGTATGAGCGCCGTCAGACGCTCATACCGGGACCAACTGCCTGTTCGGCGTCGGCGTTCGGTCAGGCTGCCGTCGGGCCTCCGGCGACCGGGACCGGCAGATCCGCCAGCCGGCGTCGCGCCTCCGCGAGCTCGTCGAGCCGGTTGACCACCCAGCGCGACGCGAGGGTCACGCCCAACGCCACCAGCAGGAGAACGACGATCTGGCCGAGGTCGATCCCGTAGAACGGGGCAGTCCTCGACCCGAAGACGCCGGCCCGGCCCACCCCGATCGCCGTCACCACCCCGGCCATCACCGGCACGGCCTGCCGCGCACGGGGGCGGGTCAGCAGGAGCGCACCGACGACAGCGAGGAGGACGAGCAGTGTGCGCGCGTCAAAATGGACGCCGAAGGGCACCGGGTCGACGAAGAACCAGTTGAGGCCGCCGGTGAGGCCGTGCAGGACGGTCACCAGGGGCGTCGCGACGGCGACCGCGCCGAGAAACAGGCCCAGCCTGATCAAGACAGACCACCGGAGCCCGTGAGCCCGGCGGCCGTGCTCGCGGACGACAACGGCGCACGCCGTCTGACCGACGACCCACCCGACGCCCGTATACACGGCCAACAGTTCGCCGCGTGCCACGAGGACACCGATGGCCGCCCACCCCAGCACGGCGCCCGACAAGATCACGACCGACGCGCTACCGAGCGCTCCGGTGACAAGGACCAGGGCCCCGACGCCCCAGACCACCCAGGACACGGCCAACGGAGCGGTCGCGAGCATGCCGTCGACTCCCGCGGACAGGCCACCGATCGCCGCGCCTGCCAGCCCGACGACCGCCCCGAGGCCGAGGAGCGGGATCAGCAGCGCCATCGTCCACCCGGTGGCGGCTCGTCGTTGGGCCGGCGTGGACCCGAGCGGTGCGAGCGCCCACTCCCGCGCGGCGGCGCGGAGCAGGTCGACGACGTCCGCCCGCGCAGGTCGCGACTGCCCGGGCGCGGCGGCGTCGAGCAGATGTCCGAGCATCTCCGCCTCGTGCGCGCGGCGGTAGGTGTACGGGAACAGGCGCAGGAGCCGCCGGTAGTCACGGACCAGCACGGGCGCGACCGCGCTCGGCTCCGACGCGCCGGGGACGTCGGGGACGTCGGGGACGCTCATGCCGGTACCTCCCCGAGCCCGCGCGGGACCGCGGTGCCGGAGCCTGCGGCGCGCGCGGAGGTGCGCCGGGCGAGCCGGTCGAGCGCCTGCCGTGCCTGCGCCTCGGCGCGCCGGGCCTCGGCGCCGAGCCGGGTGCCGCCCTCGGCGGTCAGGCGGTAGTAGCGGCGCAGCCGGGAGTCGACGACCTCCTCGTGGTCGACCTCGACCAGCCCGGCGGCGACGAGCCGGTCGATCGCGCCGTACAGGGTGCCGGCGCGCAGGGTGACGCGGCCGCCGGAGCTCTCCTCGACGTCCTTGGAGATGCCGTACCCGTGCGACGCGCCCTGGGCGAGGGCGGACAGGATGAGGAACGCGGGTTCCTGCAGGGGTCTGCTGACGGGCTTCGATGCCATGCCCGGGACCATACTCTCGTCGCGAAGGCATGCACCTCGACGCGCCGAGCAGGCCGACCTACACCTGGCCGAACAGGCACTTGACACCGTGATGGGTCCAACCTGGGGCCCATCACGGTGTCAACTGCCTGTTCGGCGTCGGTCCGGGCTCAGCGCGCCATCGCCTGCCGGCCGACGACGGCGAGCAGCGCGAGCTTCTCCTCCGCCTCGGAGCGGGGCGGGGCGGTGAGGACCAGCAGCGCCTGCGTCTGGTCCTCGGTGAACAGCACCTGGCAGTCCAGCTCGACGGGGCCGACCGCCGGGTGCACCAGGGTCTTGTGGTCCGCGAAGCGCTGGTGCACCTCGTGCCGGTCCCAGAGCTCGGCGAACTCGGGGCTGCGCCCGCGCAGCTCCCGCACGAGCTCCCCCGCCCGCGAGCGCGGGCCGAGCATCCCGTGCGCCGTGCGCCGCGCGCAGGGTGGAGACGAGCGAGCGGCCCTGCCGGTCGCGGTCGTCCTCGGGGTACAGGAGCCGCTCGTCCGGGTCGGTGAACCAGCGGTAGACGTCGCTGCGCGCCCAGCCGGTCAGCGCGGACCGGTCGCCGAGCAGCGCGACGGCGAGGTCGTTCGCCACCAGCGTCTCGCCGAGCGCGGACAGCACGAGGGCGGGGGTGTCGGACAGCCGGTCGAGCACGCGCAGCAGTGCGGGCGACACGTGCGACGACATCGTCACGCGGTCCGGCGCCCCGCGGCCGGCGACGCGGAACAGGTAGTCCCGCTCGTCGTCGGTGAGCCGCAGGGCCCGCGCGAGCGACGCCAGCATCTGCTCGCTGGGCTGCGGCCCGCGCTGCTGCTCGAGCCGCGTGTAGTAGTCCGCGGACATCGCCGCGAGCGCCGCGACCTCCTCCCGCCGCAGGCCGGCGGTGCGGCGTCGCGCGCCGGCGGGGAGGCCGACGTCGGCGGGCTGCACCGCGGCACGACGACGGCGGAGGAACTCGGCGAGGGCGGCACGGTCCATACGCCCATCGTCCGCCGCCACCGGCGGGACGACCAGACCGCAGCCAGGGACCGCCGGTCCCCCGATGACCGCTCCTCTCCCGCCCCGGCGGCGCACGACGCACGGTGGACGGCATGGACATCACCCGCAGCACCGTCTTCATCCCCGGCGCGACGAGCGGCATCGGCCTCGCCCTGGCCCTGCGCCTCCGGGCCCGCGGCAGCACCGTGATCGTGGGCGGCCGCCGCACCGCCCTGCTCGACGAGATCGTGGCCGCCCACCCCGGGATCGACGCCGTCCGTATCGACACGGCGGACCCCGCGAGCATCGAGGCGGCCCGGGACGAGGTGCTCGCCCGGCACCCGGACCTCGACGTCGTCGTCGCGATGGCGGGGATCATGGAGGCCGAGGACTGGACGTCGCCGGACTTCCTCGCCGTCGCCGAGCGGACCGTCGTCACCAACCTGCTCGGCCCGATCCGGCTCGCCGCGGCCTTCCTGCCGCACCTGCGCACGCGCCCGGGGGCGGGGGCCGCGTTCGTCACCGTCTCGTCGGGGCTGGCGCACGTGCCGCTCGCGGTGACGCCCACCTACAACGCGACCAAGGCGGCGGTCCACCGCCTCAGCGAGGGCATCCGGCTGCAGCTGGAGCCCGCGGGCGTGCAGGTGGTCGAGATCGTGCCCCCGGCGGTGCGGACGGCCCTCATGCCGGGGCAGGAGGACAGCCCGGTGGCGATGCCGCTCGACGCGTTCGCGGACGAGGTGGTCGAGCTGCTCGCGGCCCGCCCCGACGCCCACGAGGTCCTGGTCGAGGGCGTGAAGTTCCTGCGGTTCGCGGAGACGTCGGGCGCGTACGACGCGACGGTCGCGCGACTCAACGCCTCCGACCCGCACGCCGCCTGACCGACGCGCGTCGAACCCGCCGGGACCACCGTCCCGGCGGGCTCGACGACGGCCCGGTCAGGGCTCCTTCATGCCGAGGTACTTCGCCGCGACGAAGCCCTGCTTGCCGTCGACGTAGACCTTCACCCACCCGTCCGCGGTGGGCCAGATCTTCTTGACGGCCTTGCCCTTGTTCATGGACGTGAGGATCGCGGAGCTCGTGCTCGGCTTCGCCCGCAGGCGCAGGCCGTTCACCTGGACGTAGCGGGTGCCCAGCGAGGTGAGCCCGGGCGACACGTAGTCGGCGTGCATCCAGCCCGTCGTGCCGCTGTAGGTCACCTTGCGCCAAACGCCGGAGCTGGCGCCCGGCTTGGCGGTGAGCTTGCGGTTGACCTTGACCGTCTTGAGCACCCGGTAGCTCGTGCTGGGCCCGGAGCGCAGGTTCACGGTGGTGGTCGTCCAGTAGGTGCACGACGTCGGCACGACGCGCTTGGCGGCCCAGGACGCGCCCGCGGTGAGCGACGCCCCGTGGTTCTTCATCCAGGACAGGGGGTCCGAGGTCTTCCCGGAACCCTTGTACGCGCCCTTCCAGATCTCCAGGTGCAGGTGCGGCGCCGTGGACGTGCCCGAGCTCCCGACGTCGGCGATGTGCTGGCCGCGCTTCACGCTCTTGCCGGTCTTGACGTAGCGGTCCCCGTCGACGACGTGGCCGTAGACGGCGTAGACCTTGCCGCCGTCGACGCTCGACCGCACGACGACGACCTGCCCGAAGCCGGGCGCGGAGCCGGCCTTGACGACCGTCCCCGCCGCGACGGACTTGATGTCCGTGCCCCTGGACGCGCTCATGTCCTGGCCCAGGTGGTACGCCGACGCCGACTTGATCGGCATGCAGCGTGGACCGTAGTAGGACGAGAGCCCGTAGGACTTGTCGGGCAGCGGTCGGACGGCGGCGGACGCCGCCCCCGCTCCCGCCACCCCGGTCGTGAGCGCCAGGACAGCGGCGACCCCCGCCGTGATCCCGGTCGTGATGATGCGTCGCACCGTGCGCATGTCGGCCCCCTCAAGCCTCGGCATCGTTGCCCAGGTCGCACGGTAAGCACGCATCGTGGGGTGGCGCGCGCGGTGCGACATCCGCGACACTCGTCTTCATCGGTAACTCTGCGCGTGAAACTCTCTTACCTGACGCCCCTGACCCGGAGGACCTGCAATGACGCACCCGCCCGTCTCCCGCGCCGCCGCTCTCGACCGGCGCGGCTTCCTCACCCTCGCCGCCGCGGGGATCGCCGGCTCGACACTGTCGGTCACCGTCGGCTCGATGACCCCCGCCGGCGCCGCGGAGACCGCCGCCGGCGCGACGACCGCCCGCAAGCGCGAGCTGCGCGCGATGTGGATCTCGTCCGTCGTGAACATCGACTGGCCGTCGCGCACCGGCCTCGGCGCCGACGAGCTGAAGGCCGAGTACCGGCACTGGCTCGACGTCGCGGTGGCCATGAACCTCAACGCCGTCTTCGTCCAGGTGCGCCCGACGGCGGACGCCTTCTGGCCCAGCCCGTACGAGCCGTGGTCCCAGTACCTCACCGGCACGCAGGGCGGCGACCCCGGCTTCGACCCGCTGGGGTTCGCCGTCGAGGAGACGCACGCCCGCAACCTCGAGCTGCACGCCTGGTACAACCCGTACCGCGTGTCGATGCAGACGGACCCCACGAAGCTCGTCCCCACCCACCCCGCCCGGCAGCACCCCGACTGGGTGTGGCCGTTCGGCGGCAAGCTCTACTTCGACCCGGGCCTGCCGGAGGCGCGCGAGCACATCTACGCGGCGATCCTGCACAGCGTCGAGCACTACGACATCGACGGCGTGCACTTCGACGACTACTTCTACCCGTACCCCGTGGCCGGGCAGACCCTGCCCGACGCCGGCACGTACGCCGCGCACGGCGACGGCTTCGCGACCATCGAGGAGTGGCGACGGCACAACGTCGACACCTTCGTGCAGACGATCTCCGGGCGGATCAAGGAGCTCAAGCCCTGGGTCAAGTTCGGCATCAGCCCGTTCGGCATCTGGCGCAACAAGGCCACCGACCCCGCCGGCTCGGACACCGCCGGGTCGCAGAGCTACGACGGCCAGTTCGCCGACACGCGCAAGTGGGTGCTCGAGGGCTGGCTCGACTACATCAACCCGCAGATCTACTGGCAGTTCGGGCTCGCCGTCGCCGACTACCGCAAGCTCGTGCCGTGGTGGGCCGACGTCGCGGCGCGGTCCGGCACCCACCTGTACGTCGGCGAGGCGCTCTACAAGGTGACGTCGGGGGTGTTCACCGACCCGGCGGAGCTGTCGAACCACCTCACCTACTGCGCGGAGCTGGACGCGCAGGGCACGCCCGTGCACGGCAACGTCTACTTCTCGGCCGTGCACGTGCCGCAGGACCCGAAGGGCTCGATGTCCCGCGTCCGCGCGGACCACTACGCCCACCCCGCGCTGGTCCCCGCGATGGCGCACCTGCCCGCCACCCCGGTCCGCGTCCCCGTCCTCGCCGAGGCGTCGGCGAGGGCGGGCGGCGTGGCCCTGAAGTGGCTCGACACCGGCCCGCGCCGGACGGCGGCCACGTCGTTCGCCGTCTACCGCGCCGCCGGCCGGGGCGCCGCCGTCGACGTCGAGGACGCCCGCAACCTCGTGGCGACGGTGCGCTCGTCGGGGGGCGTCGAGCAGCACTTCACCGACACCACGGCCGCGCCGGGCGAGCGCTACACGTACGTCGTCACGGCCCTCGACCGGGTGTGGAACGAGTCGCGGCCCAGCCGCCCCCGCTCGGCCTGACCGAGGC
This sequence comes from Isoptericola sp. NPDC057559, assembly GCF_042801555.1. Classification (NCBI taxonomy): domain Bacteria; kingdom Bacillati; phylum Actinomycetota; class Actinomycetes; order Micrococcales; family Promicromonosporaceae; genus Isoptericola; species Isoptericola sp. NPDC057559. The sequence goes on along the minus strand of NZ_JBHVFQ010000002.1, from coordinate 53,108 downwards.
CGTCCCGCCGCGTCGCCCGTTGGGGTATACCAAAGCGGGCGACGACGGTATGGTCAGCCGCAGGAGCCCCCCGCCCCCTCACCGGGCGGGGGGCTCCAGCCATGTCCGGCGCGGCGCCCGACCGCGCCCGGCCCGCGCCCCGTCCGACCGCTCACCTCGCCGACATGCCGCCCGAACACGGGCGAAACACGCGCTGCCTACCGTCGGGCCCACCCGCAGCCGGCACCCCAGGAGGAGCGCACATGCACGACGGACGAGACGCCGCACGGATCCTCACCACGGGGCTGGGCCGCCGCCGCTTCCTCCAGGCCGCGGCCGGGGTGGGCGCCGCGGTCGCCGTCGCGGGCGCCGCACCCGCCGCGGCCGCCGGGCGCGTCGCGCCGGCGACCTTCGGCGGGATCCTGCAGCCGGGCCAGGGCCGCATCCGCGGGGACCACTACCTGCGCTCCGACGTCGACGACGTCCTGTGGGGCTACGTGCCGTCCGTGCACGCGACGCCCGTCACCCGGATGCGCTCGGGCCGCACGATCACCATCGACTCGGTCTCGCACGAGGGCATCCTCGAGGACCAGGGACGCGACCCCGCCGCCTGGTTCGGGGAGCAGGGCGTGCGTCGGCGCGAGGTGCTGGACGACGCCGCCGCCATCGCCGCCGGCTACGACCGCACGCCGCGCGACTTCGACACCGACGGCCCGCACGTCATCACCGGCCCGGTGCACGTCGAGGGCGCCGAGCCCGGCGACGTGCTGAAGATCGAGACGCTCGACGTCGCCCCGCGCGTGCCGTACGGCGTCATCTCCTCCCGGCACGGCAAGGGCGCGCTCGCCCTGACCGGCGGCGGCGCGCCCGCGGGCATCACGCTCGACGAGGTCATGCCGCCCGTCGCGACGGACGGCCGCCCCTCCGGCGTCCCCACCGAGTACGGCAACGTGTCGCTGCTCGCGCGGGTCCAGGGCAAGCGCGCCGTCCTCGGCACGGGCCGCTCGCGGGTGTCGTTCCCGCTGCGCTGCTTCTTCGGCACGATGGGCGTCGCGTTCTCGGACAACGCCCGGCTCACCGCCCCCGAGGCCAACTCGATCCCGCCGACGCTGGGCGGCGGCAACATCGACATCAGCCACCTGGGCGCCGGGTCCACGTTCTACCTGCCCGTCCGCGCGCCGGGCGCCCTGTTCTACGTCGGCGACCCGCACATGGCGATGGGCGACGGCGAGGTCGCGCTCACCGCCATGGAGGGGTCGCTGCGCGGCACGTTCCGGCTCACCGTGTGCAAGAAGGGCACCGGGGACGCACCGTCCGTGGCGTACTCCTACCCCTTCGCGGAGACGGCCGAGGCGTGGATCCCGATCGGCCTGTCCGACCCGGACGGCTCCGTCGGCGGGCAGGGCACGGACCTCGACGTCGCGATGCGTCGCGCCGTCGTCAACGCCCTCGACTTCCTGGAGCACGACCGCGGGCTGGACCGCGCCGTCGCCTACGCCTACCTGTCCGCGGCCGCCGACTTCGCCGTCTCGCAGGTCGTGGACCGCACCGTCGGCGTCCACGGCGTGGTGCGCAAGGCGGACTTCCGGCGCTGACCCCCGCGCGAATGGCAGACTCGACACATGCACGAGCGCGCAGGGATGCCGGCCCAGGACAGCGACCTCATCGACGTCGACCAGGTGGTGGGTGCGTACTACGACCGCACGCCGGACCCGGCGGACCCTGGCCAGAAGGTGGTGTTCGGCACGTCCGGCCACCGCGGCTCCAGCCTGGACACGGCGTTCAACGAGGCGCACATCGCCGCGATCACGCAGGCGATCGTCGAGTACCGCGCCTCGCAGGGCACGGACGGCCCGCTGTTCATCGGCCGCGACACGCACGCGCTGTCGCTGCCGGCGTGGCAGACGGCGCTGGAGGTGCTGGCGGCCGCGGGCGTCACCGTCATGGTGGACGCGCGCGACTCGTTCACGCCCACGCCGGCGGTGTCGCAGTCGATCCTCATCCACAACGGCGCGACGACGGGCGACGGCGTGCGCACCACGGGCCCGGGGCTCGCGGACGGGATCGTCGTCACGCCGTCGCACAACCCGCCGCGCGACGGCGGCTTCAAGTACAACCCGCCGCACGGCGGCCCCGCCGGCTCCGAGGCCACGGGGTGGATCGCGGACCGCGCCAACGAGATCCTCCGCACCGGCGGGCTCGCGTCGGTGCGCCGCGTCTCGCTCGAGGACGCGCTCGGCGCCGACACCACCCACAAGCACGACTTCCTCACGACGTACGTCGACGACCTGCCGAACGTCGTCGACCTCGACGCGATCCGCACCGCCGGCGTGCGCATCGGCGCGGACCCGCTGGGCGGCGCGTCGGTGGAGTACTGGGGCGCGATCGGCGAGCGGTACGACCTCGACCTCACCGTGGTGAACCCGCAGGTGGACCCGCGCTGGTCGTTCATGACGCTCGACTGGGACGGCAAGATCCGCATGGACTGCAGCTCCCCGTACGCGATGGCGTCGCTGGTCGAGCGGATGAAGGACGACGCGCCGTTCGACGTCGCGACCGGCAACGACGCGGACTCCGACCGGCACGGCATCGTCACCCCCGACGCGGGGCTGATGAACCCGAACCACTACCTGGCCGTCGCCATCGAGTACCTGTACGGCGGCGCGCGCCCCGGCTGGCCCGGTGGCGCCGCGATCGGCAAGACGCTCGTGTCCTCCGCGCTCATCGACCGGGTCGCGTCCGGCCTGGGCCGGCGCCTGGTCGAGGTGCCCGTGGGCTTCAAGTGGTTCGTGCCCGGCCTGCTCGACGGCGACGTCGGGTTCGGCGGCGAGGAGTCGGCGGGGGCGTCGTTCCTGCGCCGCGACGGCCGCGTGTGGTCCACCGACAAGGACGGCCTGCTGCTGGCCCTGCTCGCCTCGGAGATCATCGCGACCACCGGCCGCACCCCGTCGGAGCACCACGCCGACCTCGTCGCCCGCCACGGCGAGTCCTGGTACGCCCGGGTCGACGCGCCGGCGTCGCGCGAGCAGAAGGCGAGCCTCGCGGCCCTCTCCCCCGACCAGGTCACCTCGACGACCCTCGCCGGGCAGGACATCACGGCGACGCTCACCGAGGCGCCCGGCAACGGCGCGAAGATCGGCGGCCTCAAGGTGACCACCGAGGACGCGTGGTTCGCGGCCCGCCCGTCGGGCACCGAGGACGTGTACAAGATCTACGCCGAGTCGTTCGTCTCGGCCGACCACCTCGCCGAGGTGCAGGCCGCCGCGAAGGAGCTGGTCGACGGCGCGCTCGGCGACGCCTGACCGGGCCCGCCGTGCCGGACCCGCGCACCTACGTCGTCACCGGCGCCGACTCCGGCCTGGGCCTGGCGGTCGCGGACCTGCTCGCCACGCGCGGGCGGGTGATCACCTGCGGGCTGGCCGACGGCGCGGACGTGCGCGCCGACCTCACGACGCCCACCGGTCGCGCCGACCTGGTCGAGCAGGTGCGGTCGCTCAGCGGCGGGCGGGTCAACGGCCTGGTCGCGGCCGCCGGGGCGGGCGCGCCCCGGGCCGAGACCGTCGCGCTGAACTACTTCGGGGCCACCGCCGTGCTGGAGGGGCTGCGCGGGTGCCTGGCCGCCTCGGACGCCCCCGCGGCCGTCGTCGTGTCCTCGTCGTCCACCCTGAACCGCGGCAGCGGCGCGCTCGTCCGCGCCTGCCGCGGCGGCGACGAGGCGCGCGCGCTGGCCGTGGCCGGACGCCTGGTCCGCACCGGGCGCGGGAGCCAGCTCTACCGGTCCAGCAAGGCCGCCCTGAACCTGTGGACCCGCGCCACGGCCGTGTCGCCGTCGTGGGCGCGCGCGGGCATCGTGCTCAACGCGGTGGCGCCGGGGATCGTCGCCACCGACGTCGGCACGCGCACCTGGGAGCGCGACCGGGTCCTGCTGGAGACGGCGCTCCCCCAGCCGCTCGGCGCGCCGGGGCCGGTGGAACCGGTCGCCGACCTGCTCGCCTTCCTGGTCTCGCGGGAGAACCGCTTCACGACCGGCCAGGTCGTCTACTGCGACGGGGGCACCGACGCCCTGACGCGCGGCGGACGCCCGCAGCGGGTGTACCTCCGGTACGGCGTCCGCGCGATGGCGACGATGTGGCGCGAGGCGCGCCGGACCACTCCCTGACATCAATTTGATTTCAGCAGGCAACCTTTTTATGTTTGCTCCCCGCAACCGAATGGGGAGTGGGCGAGAGTGTCCGAGCACGCGCGGTACGAAGAGCTCCAGCGACAGCTGCGGGCCGTCGGCGTCGTCAAGCGCACCATCGTGCGGAACCTGCCTCACGACTGCCCGGTCGGCCCGACCGCGGTGCTGTCGACGCTGCGCCGTCAGGGGCCGCTGCGCCTGACCGCGCTCGCCGACCAGCTGTGGATCGACCTGTCCGTCACCAGCCGGCACGTCTCCCACGCCGTCGAGCAGGGCTGGGTCGAGCGCACGCGCGACCCCGACGACCGACGGTCGTGGATCGTCAGCCTCACCCCGACCGGGCTACGGAAGCTCGACGAGATCTCCGCGCGCACGTCCCGCCTGTTCGCCGAGCGGATGGGCGACTGGGACGGCGAGGAGGTCGACCGGCTCGCCGGGCTCATGGCCCGCCTGCACGGCAGCTTCGCCGACTGCCCGACGGCCGCGCGCACCGCGGCCACGGCGCGGGCCTGACGGCCTGCCCCACCTCACGCAGCACCCCGCAGCACCCCCGCAGCACCCCGCAGCACCCCGCAGCACCCTCGAGAGGACCCCCATGACATCGACCACAGCGACGGCACCCGCGCACGCCAAGCGCGGCGGCCGCGCCGATCCCGGGACCGGTCTCGCGATGAGCCACCGGCAGATCATGGAGGCCCTGTCGGGCCTGCTGCTCGGCATGTTCGTGGCGATCCTGTCGTCCACGATCGTGTCCAACGCGCTGCCGGAGGTCATCGCCGAGATCGGTGGCGGGCAGTCCGCCTACACCTGGGTGGTCACCGCCTCCCTGCTGGCGACCACCGCCACCACCCCCCTGTGGGGCAAGCTGGCCGACCTGGTCAGCAAGAAGGTGCTGGTCCAGGTCGCGCTCGTGATCTTCGTCCTGTCGTCGGCGGCGGCCGGCCTCGCGCAGAGCCCGGAGTGGCTGATCACCTGCCGCGTGTTCCAGGGCATCGGCGGCGGCGGTCTGTCCGCCCTGGTCCAGATCGTCATGGCGACGATGATCGCGCCGCGGGAACGCGGCCGGTACTCCGGCTACATCGGCGCGACGTTCGCCGTCGCGACCGTGGGCGGGCCCCTGCTCGGCGGGGTCATCACCGACACCGACTGGCTCGGCTGGCGCTGGACCTTCTACGTGGGCGTGCCGTTCGCCGTCATCGCGATCATCATGCTGCAGAAGACCCTGCACCTGCCGGTCGTCAAGCGCGACAACGTGAAGATCGACTGGGGCGGCGCCTTCCTCTCGACCGCCGCCGTGTGCCTCCTGCTCCTGTGGGTCACGTTCGCGGGCGACAAGTACGAGTGGAGCTCGTGGCAGACGTACGCGATGGTCGGCGGTGCCGTCGTCCTCGTCGCGCTCTTCGTGCTGGTCGAGTCCAAGGCCGCCATGCCGATCATCCCCATGCGACTGTTCCGCAACCCCACGATCGCGCTCTCGTCCGCCGCGTCGCTGTTCGTGGGCGTCGCGATGTTCGCCGGCACCATCTTCTTCAGCCAGTACTTCCAGCTGGCGCGCGACCAGACGCCGACGATGGCGGGCGTCATGACGATCCCGATGATCGCCGGGCTCTTCGTCTCCTCGACGGTCTCCGGTCAGATCATCACCCGCACGGGCCGGTGGAAGGGCTGGCTCGTCTCCGGCGGCCTGCTCATGACCGCCGGGCTGGGGCTGCTCGGCACCATCCGCTACGACACCGAGTACTGGCACGTCGCCGCCTTCATGGCCTGCATGGGCCTCGGCGTCGGCATGATGATGCAGAACCTCGTGCTGTGCACGCAGAACCAGGTGGCCCCCTCCGACCTGGGCTCCGCGAGCTCCGTGATCTCGTTCTTCCGCTCCCTCGGTGGCGCGATCGGCGTCTCCGCACTGGGTGCCGTCATGGCGAACCGCATCTCCGGGTACGTCACCGACGGCCTCGCCGAGCTCGGCCCGGAGGGCGCCAGGCTGGCCCAGGGCGCCGGGTCCTCCGGCGACATCCCCGACATGGACGCGGTGCCCGAGCCGCTGCGCGGCATCCTGGAGAGCGCCTACGGGCACGGCATCGCCGACATCTTCCTCATCGCCGCGTGCGCCGCGTTCGTCGCCTTCCTGCTCGTGTCCTTCATCAAGGAGGTCCCCCTGCAGACCAAGGGGGCGATGGAGCAGTCCGCCGCCGAGGCCGGCCCCGCCGTCATGGAGCCCGAGGAGGCCTACGCGCCGGAGCTCGTCGCGGTCGGCGCCGAGCCCACGGCGCGCCGCGGCGCTCCGGCGGCGGACGTCCTGCCCGCCGGCGACGGCGGCCCGGGCGGCCTCCCGAACGGCGTCTCCGTGCGCGGCCTGGTCCGCGGGGCGGAGGGCGCTCCGCTGCCGCAGGCGGCGATCACGCTCATCTCGCTGGGCGGCAGCCAGCTCGGCCTGGCCATCGCCCGGTCCGACGGCGCGTACGCCGTCGACGCCCCCGGCGCCGGGACGTACGTGCTCATCGCCTCCGCCGACGGCTTCCAGCCGCAGGCGTCGACGATCGTCGTCGGCTCGGCCCCGCTGACCCACGACGTGCTGCTCAGCGGCACGAGCGGCCTGCGCGGCGTCGTGCGCGGCGCGGACCGGCAGCCCGTCGCGGGCGCGCTGGTGCTGGTCACCGACGTGCGCGGCGACCTGCAGGCGAGCGTCACCACGACCGAGGATGGCACGTTCGCGCTCGAGGAGCTCGTGCCGGGACCCGTCACCGTGGCGGTCAACGCCGCCGGGTTCCGCCCCCGGGCGCTGCCCGTCGAGGTCGGCGCCACCGGCGTCACCCGCGTCGACGTGGAGCTCGCGGCGGGCGCCCGCGTGACCGGCGTCGTGCGCGCCCCGCACGGCCCCCTCGCCGACGCCCGCGTCACGCTCGTCGACGCGGCGGGCAACGTCGCGGGCACCGCCACGACCGGGCCGGACGGCGCCTACGCGTTCGCCGACCTCGACGGCGGGGAGTACACCGTGATCGCGACGGGCTACCCGCCGGCGGCGACGGCGCTGAGCCTCGCCGGCGCGGGCGTCGACGGCCACGACGTCTCGCTCGCCCACCCGGCCGAGTGAGCGAGCCGGTGAGCGAGCAGGTGAGCGAGCAGGTGAGCGAGCAGGTGAGCGAGCAGGTGAGCGAGCAGGTGAGCGAGCAGGTGAGCGAGCAGGTGAACGGGACGCTGACCGCGACGGTCCGGACGCGCGACGGGTGGGCCGTGCCGCACGCCGTCGTCACGCTGACGGACGCCGCCGGTGGCCAGGTGCTGCGGGCCGACGCGGACGACGACGGCACGGTCCGCGGCGACGCGGCGCTCCCGCCCGGTGCGTACGTCGCGATCGTCACGGCCGTGGGCTACGCGCCCGCCGCGACGTCGACGATCGTCACCGCGGCGGGGCGGGCCGCCGTCGGCACGGTGACCCTGGCCAGGCAGGGCGGCACGGAGCTGCCGCCCCCGGGCCCGTGGACCATCGACCCGGCGCACTCGTCGGTGACGGCCGTCGCCCAGCACCTGGGCATCTCCAGCGTGCGCGGGCGGTTCACGGAGCTCGCCGGCCGCATCGACGTCGCCCCCGGCGACGTCTCCCGCTCGGGCGTGGCGGCCGTGATCGCGGCGGCGTCGATCGACACCGGCAACGCCTACCGCGACGGGCACCTGCGGTCCCCGGACTTCCTCGACGTGGAGCGGTACGAGCACATCACGTACCGCTCCACCGGGCTGACGCCCGTGGCGGACGGCCGCTGGACCGTGCACGGCGAGCTCACCCTGCACGGCCGGGCGCACCCGGTGGACCTCGACCTGACCTACCTGGGCACCGGGGCCGACGCCCAGGGGGTGGTGCGCGCGGCGTTCCGCGCCACCACCGAGCTGCGCCGGGACGCGTTCGCCATCCGGTACAACGAGGTGGCCGCGGCCGGCGTCGCCATCGTCGGGACGACCCTCAAGGTCGAGCTGGAGATCCAGGCGGCGCAGGGCGACTCCCTGCCCGGCTGACCGTCCCGCGTCCCGGGCGCTACTGGCAGCCGACGCCGTCCCCGTCGCGGTCCAGCTTCGAGGAGTAGCCCGGGTCGCCGCGGTGCACCGGCGCCGCCCCGGCGGCCCGCGCCTCGGTGCAGTTGGCGAACGGAGCCCGGTCCTCGACGGCATCGTCGGTACCGGCGTCGTCCGTACCGGCGTCGTCGGACGCGGTGCCGTCCCCGGAGGCGTCGACCCGCGGCGCCTGGCCGCCGGAGGGCAGGGGCTCCTCGGGGCAGCGCGCGAGCACCTTCTCGACGGCGTCGTGCTCGGCCTGCGTGACCCACAGCGCGTACGCCTGCTTCACGGCCACCTGCCGCGCCACGTACTGGCAGCGGAAGGCCTTGCTCGGCGGCAGCCACGTCGCGGCGTCGCCGTCGCCCTTGCCCGCGTTGGTGGGGCCGTCGGCCGCGAGCAGGTTGAGCGGGTCGTTCGCGAGGCGCCGGCGCACGTCGCCGTCGAGCTGCTGCGCGCCCTTCTGCCACGCGTCCGACAGCGCGACGACGTGGTCGATCTGCACCGCGGTCGACGTGGTCTGCCCGCGGCGGAAGTCGATGGTCCGGCCCGTGTAGGGGTCGGCCAGGACGCCGCTCAGCACGATGCAGTCGTGGGTGTCGGGGTCGGTGACGGTGCGGCGCAGGTCGCGCGCCAGGATGTCGTTGCGGGTGTCGCAGCCGTTGTGGTCGACGTCGGCCCAGGCCGGGCCGAACTGGTCGCGCGAGTAGCCGGTCTTGGGCGCGCGGCCCTTCACCGGGAGCGTCTCGAGCGCGGCGAGGGCCGTGCCGGAGGCCGCGGGCGCGGTGCCGGCGGGCGCCGGCTGGGACGTGGCCGCGGGCTCGTCGACGTCCGCGCCGCCGAGGCCGGTCGCGGCCGGGTCGAGGCCGCCGGCGCACGCGCCGAGCAGGAGCGCGACGGACGCACCCAGCGCGGCGATCCCGCCGCGCGTCGTCGAGGACCGGCGCGTCGAAGCCCGTCGCGTCGAGGACCGACGCGACGGGGAGGTCCCGGCCCTCACCGGGCGGGGTGCGCGAGCAGGTCGGCGTGCTCGGGGTGGCGCTGCACGTAGGCCTTGACGAACGGGCACAGCGGCACGATCTTCTCGCCCGCCTCCCGCACCTGGGCGAGCGCGCCCTCCGCGAGCTGCGACCCGATCCCCTGTCCCTCGAACGCCGGGTCGACCTCCGTGTGCGTGAAGACCACCACGCCGTCGGTCCGCTCGTAGTAGGCGCCGCCGGCGGTGCGGCCGTCCTCGAGCCGGGCGAGGAAGACCTGCTGGTCGCGGTCGTCGACCACGGTCACGTGGGTCAGGGAGTCGGTCATGGCCCCCATCCTGGCCGGTCGGACCGACATCCGTCGCATCCCTCGCCGGACGCGGCGGGCGACGCCCCTCAGCGGGGCCGGGCCTCCCGCGGACCGCCGTCGGGCAGGAGGCGGTGCAGCAGCGGCTTGTTGACCCGCTCGTTGAAGAAGTCGATGAGCGGGCCGGCGAAGAACGCCGTCATCACCGTGCCCACGCCGACCGGCCCGCCGAACGCGATCGCCAGCCCGACGAACGCCAGGTCCTGGATCACCCGGACCACGCGGTAGCGCGCGCGGGTGCGGTCGACGACCATCGGCGCGATCGCGTCGTACGGCGCCGTGCCGATGCCCGCCGTCATGTACGCCGACGCCCCGGCGGTGAACAGCACGATCCCGACCACGAACAGTGCCGCCTGCAGCAGCAGGCCCGGCGGGTCGGGCAGCACGGGGCCGAGCAGCGCGCTGAACCACTGCACGAAGAACCCGACCATCACCATGTTGATGACGGTCCCCAGCCCCACGTAGTGCCGCCCCCAGACCAGGACCGGCACGAGGAGCACCGCGTTCACGGCGAGCTGGTACGGCCCGAGCCCGACGCCGAGGCGCGCGCTGACACCGATGTTCGCCGACGTGAACGGGTCGACCCCGACGTGCGCCCCGAGCAGCACCGCCGACCCGAGGGCGAGGAGCGCGACGCCGCCGAGCGCCCAGGCGGCACGCGGGGCGAGGTACGCCGCCTCGGCCCGCGCTCTCGTGGTCATGCTCGGCACGGTAGGCGCCGGAGCGTGCCGGCGCGAGACGGAGGACACTCCGTGACGACGCTGCCGGCGAGGTCGGGGAGTGGGAGAATCCGGCGGTGACCTTGCCCGTCCCCGAGAGCTCCGACGCGGCGTCGGGGACCCGGAACCGCAACCCCTACCTCGACGTCCTGCGCGTGCCCGGCGCCACCCGCTTCTCGGCCGCCGGCGTCATCGCGCGCCTCCCCATGTCGATGGTCGGCATCAGCACCGTGCTCATGGTGCAGACGCTGTACGGCTCCTACGCGATGGCGGGCCGCGTCTCCGCGGTCCTCGTCGTGGCGCAGGCGATCGTGTCGCCGCAGATCGCGCGCGTCGTCGACCGGCGCGGGCAGGCCCGCGTCATGACGCCGCTGCTGGTCGCGACCACGATCGGCCTGCTCGGCCTGGTCCTGGCCGCCGTGGCGGGCGCGCCGGAGTGGGTGCTGTGGGTGCTGGCCGCCGTCGGCGGCGCGTCGCAGGGCTCGTACGGGTCGCTCGTGCGGGCGCGCTGGTCCCGCGCCCTGGACGACCCGCGGCGCCTGCACACCGCGTACTCGCTGGAGGCCGCGCTCGACGAGCTGGTGTTCATCGTCGGGCCGGTCGTCGCGACGGTCCTCGCGACGACGGTCGCCCCCGCGGGCGGGCTGCTCGTGGCGGCGGTCGTGGGCGGCGGGGGCGCGGCGTGGTTCCTCAGCCAGCGCGCCACGGAGCCGCCCGCGGGTCGGGTCGCCGTCCCGGCGGACGGCGAGCACCTGGGGACGGTCGCGCACCCGGACGCCGTCGCCCTCGACCACCGCTCCGCGATCCGGATGGCGGGCATGCCCGTGCTGGCCGTCGTCTTCGTCGCGATGGGCGTCATGTTCGGCTCGAGCGACGTGGCGACGGTCGCGTTCGCCGAGGAGCAGGGCGTCAAGGGGATGGCCGGGCTGGTGCTGGCGTGCTTCGCGCTCGGCTCGATGATCTCCGGCCTGGCGTACGGGGCGCGGCACTGGGTCTCGCCGCTGTCCACGCGGTTCACGGTCGGCGCCTGCGCGATCGCCGTCGGCGTCTCGATGTTCTTCCTCGTGCACCACATCGCCGTGCTGGCCGTGGTGATGTTCGTGACCGGGTTCGCCATCGCGCCCACGCTCGTCAACGGGAACGCGCTGGTGCAGGCCCTGGTCGCGCCGCACCAGCTCACCGAGGGCCTCACCTGGGTGGGCACGTCGCTCGGCGTCGGCGTCTCGCTGGGGTCGTGGCTGGCCGGCGTCGCGATCGACGCCGTGGACTCGCACGCCGGCTTCCTCGTCACGATGTCGGGCGGCTGGCTCTGCGCCATCCTCGCCGTCGTCGCGCTGCCGGGCATGCGACGACGGCGGCCCTACACCGCGACGGTCTGACCGCCGGTCACGGCTCCGGGTGGTGCGCGTCGTACCGCCAGAACCGCGGCTGCAGGCGCACGACCAGCCACAGCACGACGAGGCACGCCAGCCCGCCGACGACGGCCGCCCAGCCCTCGCCGAACCACGTGGCCTCCGTGCCGAGCACCATCTCGCCGAGCCGCGGGCCGCCCGCGACCACCACGATGAACACGCCCTGCAGGCGCCCGCGCATGTGGTCGGGGGTCGCCGTCTGCAGGATCGACTGGCGGAACACCGACGAGATCGCGTCGGACCCGCCCGCGAGCAGCAGCGCCACCCCGGCCAGCACGACGGCGCCCCACAGCACCCCGTCGGGTGAGCCGGGGCCGACGACGACGAGCACCGCGCCGAACAGCGCGACGCACACGCCCCACGACGTGATCGCCCAGACGATGACCCGGCCCTGCCACCGCACGCGCACCAACGCGCCGGAGAACACGCTCGCGAGGATGCCGCCCACCGCGAACCCGGCGGCGAGGACGCCCGTCGTCGTCGCCCCGCCGCCCAGGTACAGCGCGCCCGCCGCCGGCCACAGCACGCGGGGGAAGGCGAGCACCATCGCGGCCAGGTCGACGACGAACGTCGTGCGGACGTTCGGCCGCGTCGCGAGGTAGCGCAGCCCGTCGAGCACCGAGCCCAGCCCGACCACCCGGCGGCGGGGCGGCGCGCCCGCGCCGCCGGCCCCGTCGTCCAGGGCCTGCTCCGGCGGCACCGCCGGCAGCCGCCACACCGCCCACAGCGCCGCCGTGAACAGCAGCGCGTCCAGCGTGTACGCGATGCCGTAGCCGCCCCAGCCCACCAGCGTGGCGCCGATGAGCGGGCCGCCCGTGAGCGCCACGTTCATCGACAGGGTCTGCAGCGCGTTGGCCGCGGGCATGAGCTGCGGCTCCAGCAGCCGCGGCACGATCGACGTGCGCGCCGGGTTGTTGATGGCGAACGCCGCCGACTGGAGCGCCACCAGCCCGTACAAAAGGTTGACCGACCCGACGTCGAGCCACGCCTGCGCCGCGATGGCCGCCGTCACCAGCCACAGCACCGACGACGCGAGCAGCGACACCCGGCGCCGGTCGTAGTGGTCCACCAGGGCCCCGCCGTACAGGCCGAGCGCCACCAGCGGCACCAGGGCCGCGATGCCGAGCGTGCCCACGGCCAGCGTGCTGCCCGTGAGCGCGTAGACCTGCAGGCCCACCGCCACCACCGTGACCTGCGTGCCGATGTTCGACACGCCCAGCCCCCACCACAGCCGCCGGAACGCCGGAGAGACGCGCAACGGCGTGAGGTCGGCGATCAGTCGGGGCACGGTCATCCAGGGTAGGCGCGTTCCGTGGGCAGCCCCGGGCAGGTCTGCCGGTCGACACCGGTGATCCTCCGCCCGGGGCCGCCCACGTGCCCCCTGGTCGCCGACATGTCGCGGACGCGGCCCAGCCCCCTGCGCCGTGCTGCGCCCGCGCCGACCCCAGCCGGGGCGGAGCTGCCACGGGACACTCCCCAGTGATCCCCCGTGACAGCGCCGCCCCGTCCGGAGCCGGTGTCGGCTCCGGTGGGGTCAGCGGTGCGCGACCGCGACCGCCGTCCGACGACGCACCTGCAGCGCGCCGCCCGCCAGCATCAGCAGCAGGGCCAGGCCCAGCAGCCGCAGGTCGGCACCCGTCGTCGGCAGCGCGGCACCCGTGCCCGCCGCCGACGCCTGCACCAGACCGTCCGCCGTCAGCACGCCGTCCGACGCGCCCGCCGCGGCGACCGGACCACCCAGCGGGGTGGTCGAGCCGTCGCCCGACCCGTCGGTGCCGTCCGTGCCGTCGCCAGGGTTGGTGCCGTCGGTGCCGTCACCGGGGTTGTCGGTGCCGTCACCGGGGTCGGTCGGGTCCGTCGGGTCCGTCGGGTCCGTCGGGTCCGTCGGGTCCGTCGGGTCCGTCGGGTCCGTGGGATCCGTGGGATCCGTGGGATCCGTGGGATCCGTGGGATCCGTGGGATCCGTCGGGTCGACGGCCGTCGCGCCGTCCTCGAGGACGTCGTCCACGAGGCCGTCCTCCGCGAGGAGGTCGTCGGTGACCGCGCCGAGGTCGCCCTCGAGCAGGTCGTTGGCGGTGTCGTTGACGTCCTCGACCACGTGCTCGACGAGCTCGTCGGTCACGCCCTCCTGGGGCTCGTCGGCGCCGATGACGTCGTCCACGACGCCGTCCTCACCGGCGATCCCGTCGACCGTGTCCTCGACGAGGTCGCCGGTCCCCAACAGGTCGTCCACCCCACCGGTGGAGTCCACGACGTCGTTCAGCACCGGGTCGAGACCCTGGTCCTCCAGCACGTCGTCGACCAGACCGTCCTCCGCGGTCAGGTCGTCCACGACGCCCGGCAGGTCTCCGGCCGTCACCGAGTCCAGCGTCGAGTCGAGGTCGTCCACCACGGCCTCCACGAGGCCGTCCGTGACGCCGTCCTGCGGCTCGTCGGCACCCACGACGTCGTCCACGACACCGTCCTCACCGAGCACGCCGCCCACGGTGTCCTGCACCGCGGAGCCCGTCCCCAGCAGGTCGTCCACCGCACCGGTGGAGTCCACGACGTCGTTGAGCACCGGGTCGAGACCCTGGTCCTCCAGCACGTCGTCGACCAGACCGTCCTCCGCGGTCACGCCGTCGACCACCCCGTCGAGGTCACCCTCGGTCAGGTCGCCGACGGTCTGCCCCGCGTCGTCCAGCACGGCGTCGACCAGACCGTCGGTCACGCCGCCCTGCGGCGCGTCCGGCCCGACGACGTCGTCCACGACGCCGTCGTCACCGAGCACGCCGTCCACGGTGTCCTGCACCAGCGTGCCGGTGCCCGCCGTGTCGTCGACCGTGCCCGCCAGGTCCGAGACCTGACCGACCACGTCGTCCACCGCGGTGTCGACGCCGCCGTCCTCGAGCACGTCGTCCACCAGGGCGCCGTCGGCCACGACGCCGTCGACCACGCCCGGCAGGTCGCCGGCCGTCACCGAGTCCAGCGTCGAGTCGACGTCGTCCACCACGGCCTCCACGAGACCGTCCGTGACGCCGTCCTGCGGCTCGTCGGTGCCCAGGACGTCGTCCAGGACGCCGTCCTCACCGGCGATCCCGCCGACCGTGTCCTGCACCAGCGAGCCGGTGCCCAGCAGGTCGTCGACCGTGCCGGTCGAGTCCACGACGTCGGTCAGCACCGGGTCGAGACCCTGGTCCTCCAGCACGTCGTCGACCAGGCCGCCCTCCGCGGTCAGGTCGTCCACGACGCCCGGCAGGTCGCCGGCCGCCAGCGAACCGAGGGTCGAGTCGACGTCGGCGACGACCGCGTCGACCAGGCCGTCCGTGACGCCGGCGCTGGCCTCGTCAGGGCCGAGGACGTCGTACACGAGCCCGTCAGGACCGGCCAGCGAGTCCACCGTGGACCGCAGCAGCGTCGGGGTCCCCAGCAGGTCGTCCACGGCACCGACGGTGTCCGCCACGGTGGCGACCAGCTCGTCCACCGTGCCGTCCAGCCCCGGCAGCGCGCCGGTCAGGTCACCGAGACCGCCGGTGCCGAGGTCACCGAGGTCACCGAGGTCACCGAGGTCACCGAGGTCACCCAGACCACCAAGGTCACCCAGACCACCAAGGTCACCCAGACCACCAAGGTCACCCAGACCACCAAGGTCACCCAGACCACCAAGGTCACCCAGACCACCAAGGTCAC
>NZ_JBHVFQ010000002.1:20941-37661 GCF_042801555.1 Isoptericola sp. NPDC057559 | reverse complement strand
CACCGAGGTCACCGAGGTCACCGAGGTCACCGAGGTCACCGAGGTCACCGAGGTCACCGAGGTCACCGAGGTCACCGAGGTCACCGAGGTCACCGAGGTCACCGACGATGTTGTCCGTCGCGCCGTCCTCCAGCGCGTCGTCGAGAACCCCGTCGTCGGCGACGACCGAGTCGACGACGCCGTCCAGGTCGCCCGCGGCGACCTCGCCGAGCGTGGCGTCGACGTCGTCGAGGAGGTGCTCCACGACCTCGTCGGTCACGCCGTTCTCGGGCTCGTCGGCGCCGACGACGTCGTCGACCACGCCGTCATCGCCGACGAGGCCGTCGACGGTCCCCTGCAGGACCGGCCCCGTGCCGAGCGCGGCGTCGGCGGACCCGGCCACGTCGGAGACCGCGCCCAGCGCGTCGTCCACCGTGCCGTCCACCGTCGCCCCGATGCCGCCCAGGTCGCCGAGACCACCGAGACCGGCACCGGGCAGGCCGCCACCACCGGCACCGGGCAGCCCCGGCACCTCGGGCAGACCGCCCACGACGTCCGTCAGGTCACCGAGACCACCGGCTCCGGGCAGCGACCCCAGGTCGCCGAGGCCACCGAGACCACCGGGCAGGCCGGCCGCGGTGTCGCCCTCGAGCGCGTCGTCGACGAGGCCGTCGTCGGCGACGACGGAGTCGATGACGCCGTCCAGGTCGCGGGCGGTCACGCCGTCGAGCGTGGTGTCGACGTCCTCGCGCACGTGCTCCACGAGCTCGTCGGTGACGCCGTCCTCCGGCCCGTCGGCGCCGAGGACGTCGTCCACGACCCCGCCGTCGCCGGTCACGTCACCCACGACGTCGTCGACGACCCCGCCGACGCCGTCCTGCACGGCGGTGCCGGTGCCGAGGGCCCCGTCCACCGCGCCGGTCGCCGTGTCGACGGTCTCGCCGACCTGGTCGAGCGCTGCGTCGACGCCCTGGTCCTCCAGCGCGTCGTCGACGACCCCGCCCTCGGCGGTCACGTCGTCCACCACGCCGTCGACGTCCCCGGCGGCGAGGTGTCCCGCAGCCTGGTCGACGTCGCCGGCCACGTGCTCGGCGACCTGGTCGGAGAGGCCCGTCTCGGGCTCGTCGGCGCCGAGGACGTCGTCCACGACCCCGCCGTCGCCCGTGATCCCGTCGACGGTGTCGCGCACCGCCGAGCCGGTCCCCAAGGCGTCGTCGGCGGCACCGGCCACGTCCGACACCTCGTCCGAGGCACCGTCCACGACCTTGTCCACGGCCTTTCCGACGTCACCGGCGGACGTCTTCGCGCCGCCTGTCGCCGTGTCGTCGGACGCGCCACCGCCGGACGTCGCACCGTCCTTGTCGGGGGTCGTGGCCGGGGCGCCCTTGTCGCCGCCCGAGCCTGCGTCGCCCGACGCGGCCGGCGTGTCCTCGATCGCGTCGTCGACGACACCACCCTTGCCCGCGACGTCGTCGACGACGCCCTTGACGTCGCCGGACTGCACGTCGTCCGCGGTCTGGTGGACGTCCTCGGCGACGGCGTCCACGAGGTCGTCCGTCGTGGTCGCGGACTGCTCGTCCGGGCCCACGACGTCGTCGACCGTGCCGTCCTCGCCGGCGACGGCGTCGACGACGTCCTCGACAGCGTCCGTGTCGACCTTCGGCAGGTCGACCGGCGCCTCGAGCGACGCGTCGTTCGTCTCCTCGGAGACCTCGCTGAGATGGAGGTCGACCGAGGAGCTCTCCCCGACGGTGACGTCGACGACGTCACCGTCCGCAGCGTGGGCCATCCCGGCCCCGGCGACCACGAGGCCGCCCGCGACGAGCGCGGTTCTCACCGCTCGCCGGACATACGTGTGCATGATCCGCTCCTGACTGACGTGGTGCGCGGGTGGCAGACGCCGCCCGCGGTCGCGGTCGCGCACCAGGGCGCGACGCGGCCACGTCAGGCAGGAGAGACGGGGATGTCGAGAGAGACCGCCGGGAGGCGGTCGAGCTGGTCGGCCGTCGGGGCCGTCCAGGCGCGCCCGGTCACGAGCGCGCGGCCCACGAGGTCGGCGGCGGCGTCGCCGCCGGACGACCCGCGGGAGGTCGAGAGGGAGCCCGCGCCCGCGGAGACGACGGCGGGCGCCGAGGGCGCCGCCGGGGCGGGCTCGGGGTTCGTGGGGGTCGTGGCCCGGGAGGTGGCGGCGGCCGCGTCGGCGACCTCGGCCAGGGCCGGGAGGAGCGGTGCCGCCGTCGTCGCCGCGACGTCCGCGGCGCCCGCCGACGAGACGGTGGCGGCGGCCGTGGTCTGCGCGTGCCGCGGCGCGGGCGTGGCCTCGGCGGGCGCCGCCGACGCCACGGGGGCGGCCGACGCGTCCTGCCCGAGCACCGGGGCGATCACGGGGTCGAGCACCTGCTCGACGGCGGGAGCCGTGACCTCGGCGACCGGGTCGACGACCGGCTCGAGCACCCCGCCCGCCGGCTCGACGACGGGAGCCAGCGCGTCGACGACCGGCGCGGTGGCGTCCAGGACGGGGTTGAGCACCGGCTTCAGCGACCCGGTCACGGGCTCCACGAGCCCGACGACGGGGTCGAGCACCGGGTCCAGCGTCCGCACGACCGGCGCCACCACCGCGCCCACCCCGTCCGTCACGGGGGCGAGCGGCGTGGTCACCTCGTGCACCACCCGGCCGACCGGCTCGAGCACGGGCGACGCGGCCTTCGTCACCGGGGACAGGACGTCCGCGACCGTGCCCGTCACGGGCTCGAGCGTCTCGCCGACGGGGGTGGTGACGTCCTCGACGATGTGCGCCACCGGGTCGACGACGGGCGCCAGCGGCGTGACGACGCCCTCGACGATCTTTCCGACCGGAGCAGTCACCGCGCCCAGCGGCTCCACGGCTCGCTCGATCACGTCCGCCCCGGGCGCCTTCGCGCGCTCGGCAGGCTGAACGGGCTTTGCGGGGTCGGCGGTCTTCTCTGCGTCGGCGGGCTCGGCAGGCACGGCGGGCTTCGCAGACTCCGCGGGCTTCGCTGACTCGGCGGGCTTCGCTGACTCGGCGGGCTTCGCTGACTCCACCGGCTTCGCGGACTCGGCAGGCTTCGAGGGCTTCGCGGACTCCGCGGGCTTCGGCGTCGTGCCGGTGGCGCGCTCGACGGCCTTCTCCACCGGGGCGACGACGTCGTCGTGCACCGCCTTCCGCACGGGTTCGACGGTGTCCCGCACGGGCGCGACGACCTTCTCGACCGTGTCGCGCAGCGGGTGCGCCCGGGGAGCCTCGCCCTTGTCGGCGGGCTTCGCCGGCTCCTGCTGAGCGGCGGGTGCCTTCGCGGCGTCCTGGTCGTGCCCGACGACGGAGCGGACGACCGACGCCAGCGCGCCCTCGTCCCGGCCGCCGTCGTCGGCGGAGGCCGTGCCCGCGACCGCGACGCCGAGCGCGGCGGCGCCGAGCAGGCCGGCTGCGGCGGCTGCGGCGCGCGCGAACCACCGACGGCGTGCTGTCGCCGGCGCTCGGTCCACGCTGCGTGCCACTCGGCCCCCTTCGATGCCACGCGAGGTCACGAGCACGAGCCCGTGACTCCCGTCACACTGTGACGCCCGAGCAACGGTCACGCAACAAGAGCACCCGGGAATTCACCCGCGGGCTCCCGCACGGGTCAGCCGACGGTGGTGCCGAACAGCAGGCCGAGCACGTAGGTGACGGCGGCCGCGCCGAAGCCGATGGCGAGCTGGCGCAGCGCACGCGACCACGGCGACGTGCCGGAGAGCAGGCCGGTGATCGCACCCGTGATCAGCAGCGACACCCCGACGAGGGCGGACGCGACGAAGATCGCCTGGCCGCCGGTGAGGCCGAGCAGGTACGGCAGCACGGGGATCAGCGCGCCGGAGGCGAAGAAACAGAAGCTGGAGATCGCGGCGCCCCATGCGGTGCCGTGGGTCTCGAGGTCGTCGTCCGCGTCGGTGGCGGCCTCGGCGTTCTCGTCGTGCAGCACCTCGGGCGCCAGGGTCCCGGTCGCGGCCAGCCCGGCGAGCACCCGGTCGGCGCGCCCCTGCGCCTCGTCCATCGCCATGCCGCGCGCGCGGTAGACGAGGGCGAGCTCGTTGGCGTCGACGTCGAGGTGCGGCAGCGCGGTGGCGCTCTTCGGGTCCGGGGTGGACGCCTCGAGCAGCTCGCGCTGCGAGCGCACCGACACGAACTCGCCGGCGCCCATGGACAGCGCGCCGGCGAGGAGGCCGGCGATGCCCGTGAGGAGCACGGTCTGCGACGAGACGCCCGACGCGCCGATGCCGAGCACGAGGGCGAGGTTGGAGACGAGCCCGTCGTTGGCGCCGAAGACGGCGGCGCGGAACGTGCCGGACATCCGGTTGCGGCCCCGGGTCGCGAGCGCCCGCACGACCTCCTCGTGGATCTGCTCGTCGGCCGCCATCGTGGCGGTGGCGAACTCCTCGCTGCCGTAGGTCGAGCGCGCCTCGGCCCGCTGCGCGAGAGCGAGCACGAAGACGCCGCCGAACCGGCGCGCGAGGACGCCGAGCATGCGGGTGCGCAGGTCGCCGCGCAGCGGCCTCCCGGCGTCGTCGCCCAGCAGGTCGAGCCAGTGCTGCTCGTGCCGCTTCTCGGCGTCGGCGAGCGCGAGCAGGACGGCGCGCTCCTCACCGGAGCGGCGGCTGGCGAGGTCCCGGTAGGTGGCCGCCTCGGCCCGCTCGTCGGCGAGGTAGCGGCGCCAGCGCCGGATGTCCGCGGGGCGGCGGGCGGCGTGGTCGGGCGCGGGCAGGTCGTTCTCGGGCATGTCGTTCTCGGGCATGGCGGAGCCGTCGGTCATGCCGTCATGATGTCCGCCGGACGGCGCCCGTGGGTTCCGGGCGGTGCCGCGCCCGCTTCCGGGGCCGCGTGCCGGAGTTTTCGGACGTCCGCAGCCGGTGCGGGCTCGCCGGGGTGTGGACGCGCACCCGAGTGTCACCGGCTCGGGGCACAATAGGGGCGGCGTCCGGGGTCGGCCGGGCGCAGCCCGTGGTCGGCCGCGAGGGGCGACCACGAGCTCGACACCAGGGGCTCGGACACTGGGGGACTCCGGCGTGATCATTGTCAGCACTGACGGCTCGTGCCTCCGCAATCCCGGGGGCGCGATCGGCTGGGCGTGGATCGCCCACGAGGGTGGCCGCTTCGACTCCGGCGGCGCCGCGTCCGGGACCAACCAGGTCGCGGAGCTCACCGCGCTGCTCCGCGCGATCGAGGCGCATCCAGGGGCAGAGCCGCTCCTCATCGAGTCGGACTCGCAGTACGCGATCCGGTGCGCGTCCGAGTGGATCCACGGGTGGAAGCGCAAGGGCTGGCGCACCGCGTCCGGTGGCCCCGTGAAGAACCTGGACCTGATCCGGACGATCGACGACGCGATCACCGGCCGCGAGGGACCGGTCCGGTTCCGGTGGGTGCGCGGGCACGTCGGCAACCCGTTCAACGAGCGGGCCGACCAGCTCGCCGGGCTCGCGGCGCAGGACTGGGCAGCGGGTCGCGGCAGCGTGGACGAGCTGCTCGTCATGGCCGACGAGAAGCGCGAGACGCCGGGGCGCCCCACGGCACGACCGGCGCGGGACGCCGAGCCCGTCGGCGCCCGCAGCGACACCGGCTGGGAGCTCGGAACCCTCTTTGACTAGCACCACCTCGACCGGGACGCCGGCGGGGGCCCGCCCGGCCGCCGCCGACGTCACGGTCGAGCACGTCTCCGGTCGGCCGCTCGACCTCGGGCTGACGCTCGCCCCCCTGCGGCACGGTGCCGGCGACCCCACGTCCCGCCGCTCCCCCGACGGCGCGCTGTGGCGCACCACGCTGATGCGCACGGGGCCGGTCACCCAGCGCTTCGTCCCGACCGGCGACCGCGGCGTCGTCGTGCAGCACTGGGGGCCCGGCGCGCGGGAGGCCGCCGACGAGGTCCCCCGGCTGCTCGGCGAGGACGACGACGACTCCGCGTTCACTCCGCCCCCGCAGGCGCGCGACGCCGCGCGGCGCACGCCCGGCCTGCGGATGTGCCGCAGCGGGCGGGTGCTGGAGGCGCTGGTGCCCGCCGTCCTTGAGCAGAAGGTGCAGGTCGTGACGGCGCACCGCGCGTGGCGGTGGCTGGTGACCCGGCACGGCTCCCCCGCCCCCGGGCCCGCGCCGGACGGGATGCGGGTGGTGCCGTCCGCGCGGGGGTGGGCCGCCGTCCCGACGTGGGACTGGCACCGCGCCGGGGTCGACCCGCGTCGTGCGGCGACGGCCGTGCGGTGCGCGCAGGTGGCGGCACGGCTCGAGGACGCCGGCGGGCTGCCGGGCGACGAGGCGCGCGCCCGGCTCGAGAAGGTGCCGGGCGTCGGCCGGTGGACCTCGGCGGAGGTGGCGCAGCGCGCCTTCGGTGACGCCGACGCCGTCTCCGTGGGGGACTTCCACCTCGCGGGCGCCGTCGGCTGGGCTCTCACCGGAGAGCGGACCGACGACGAGGGGATGCTGCGCCTCCTCGCGCCCTACGCCCCGCACCGGCACCGCGTGGTGCGGCTGCTGTTCCTCGAGCGCCGGCCGCAGGCCCCGCGCCGGGGCCCGCGGCTGTCGATCGCCGACTACCGCTCGTTCTGACCCCGAGGGCCCGGCGCGCGGGTCGTGCGGTCAGCGGGTGCCGATCAGTCGGGCAGGCTGCAGACGCCGTCCACGCACACCGCGCCGTCGTCGCCCAGCAGCTGCAGCGGGCGTTCGTCGCCGCCGTGGTGGGGGGCGGCCGCCTCGGCCGCGCTGACGGTCATCAGCGTGGTGCGGCGCGGGTTGGCGATCGAGCGGTACGAGCTCTCGGTGGCGTCGTTCATGTTTCTCCTCCAACGGACCCACGGCCGCGGTGCGCCCGGGCGTGGTCGGCCCGAGACCGCGGCGCGCCCGCGACGGTGCGGGACTGGCCTCGATTCTCGGTGATACGGCGTCTCACGGCCAGGGCGAGCGGTGTGAGTTGCGCCTCGCTCGTGCGGGTCAGGCCTCGGCGAGGACCTGGTCGAGCACCTGGACGAAGGTGTCCGGGTCCTGCGCCCCGGAGACGCCGTAGCGGCCCCCGAGCACGAAGAAGGGGACGCCGTTGATGCCGAACGCGCGGGCGCGGGCGATGTCGTCGGCGACGGCCTCCGCGTAGGTGCCGGCGTTCAGCGCGACGACGACGGCGTCGCGCTCCAGCCCGACCTCCGCGGCGAGGTCCGCGAGGTCCTCGACGTGGCCGACGTGCTCGCCCTCGGTGAAGTACGCGCGCAGCAGGCGCTCCTTCATCTCCTCCTGCTTGCCGAACGCCTTCGCGAGGTGCAGCAGCTCGTGGGCCTTGAGGGTCTTGGTGTGCCGCACCTGGTCCATCCGGTAGGTGAGGCCCTCGGCCGCCGCGAGCGCGGTCACCTGGTCCTGCATCTGCTGGGCGGTCTCGAGCGGGATCCCCTTGTGGTCGGCGAGGAACTCCGTCGCCGTGCCGTCGAAGTCGACGGGCGTGTCGGGCGAGAGCTCGAACGAGTGGTACTCGACCTCCACCTCGGGGGCGGCGCCGTCGCGCTCCGCCATCCGCTGCAGCGCGGACTCGAAGCGGCGCTTGCCGATGTAGCACCAGGGGCACGCGACGTCCGACCAGACGTCGATCTTGAGAGCAGTAGTCACGTACGCACGAACGCCCCGCCTCGGGAGGGGATTCCCGGGGCGGGGCGTGTCGTGCGTCGCAGAGGCGTCAGTTGAGCGGCGCCGTCTCGTCGGTCCTGGTCGGCAGCTGGCCGCCCGCGATGCCCGCGATGAGCTGGTGGATGTCCACGCCGGTGAGCTGCTTGACCACGCCCTGGCCCTCCCCCAGCACGGAGGCGACCGTCTTGGTCACCGCGGACGCGCCGTCCGTCGAGATCACGGTCATGCCCTCGATGGAGCCGATCGGCTCCGCCGCGGCGCGGACGATCTCGGGCAGGCGCTCGATGAGCTCCTGCACGAGGGCGGCCTCGCCGTACTTCTTGAGCGCCTCGGCCTTGGCGTCGGTCGCGACGGCCTCGGCGCGGCCCTCGGCCTCGACCGCGAACGCCTTGGCCTCGCCCTCGGCCTTGATGCCGGCGGCCAGCGCGATCTGCCGGTCACGCTCGGCCTCGCCGGCACGGCGCACGGCGGCGGCCGACGCCTCGGCGTCCTGGATCGCGGCCGTCTTGTTCGCCTCCGCGATCGTGGTCCGCTTGAACGCGTCCGCCTCGGTGGCCGCGTTCGCGGCGTCGCGGCGGGCCGTGGCCTCCTGGACCTCGGCGTACGCCTTGGCCTCGGCGGGCTTGCGGATCTCGATGTCCAGGCGCTCCTGCGTCACGCGGGCCTGCTCGGCCAGCGCCTCGCGCTCCTGCTGCGCCACGAGCCGGTCCTGCTCGGCACGCGCGAGCTGACCCGCGGCGTCGGCGTTGGCGTTGGCGCGGTCCGTGTCGGCCTTGATCGCGGCCTTCTTGAGGTCGAGCGCCTTCTGCCGCTCGGCGATCTGCTCGGCCGCCTCGATGACCGCGAACTCGGACACCCGGCGCGCCTCGGCCTCGGAGACCTCCGCGACCTGCAGCGCGCGGGCACCCTCCGCGCGGCCCAGGTTGGCGAGGTACTCCGACCCCGGCGTCGAGATGTCGGAGATGTTGAGCAGGTCGACCTGCAGGCCCTGCTCCGCCAGGTCCGTCTTCGTCGACTCGACGACGCGGTCGGACAGGCCCTTGCGGTCGGAGATGATCTGCTCGATCGTCATGTCGCCGACGATGGAGCGCAGCGAGCCCTCGAGGGACTCCTTGATGATCTCGGTGAGCATCTCCTGCTGGGACAGGAAGCGCTGCGCCGCCCGGCGCACGCCCTCGTCGTCGCCGCGCACCTTGAAGTTGATCGACGCCTTGATGGCGATCTTGATGCGGTTCTTGTCGACGCCCTCGACGGTGATGCCGATCTGGCGCTGCTCGAGCGAGATGGCGAAGCCCTGCTGCAGGATCGGCCAGACGAACGTGCGGCCGCCGATGACGACGCGCTGGCTCTGGGCGGCGGACTCCTTCTTGCCGGCGCCGCGGCCGACGATGACGAGGGCCTGGTTCGGCGGCACCCGGCGGATGCGCTGGGCGACGAAGATGCCCACCGCGAGGAACGCCACCACGAGGGCGAGCACCGCGATCGTGGTGATGAAGCTGCTGTCGGACGAGTCGAACATGGTGCGCGCCGGAGCGCGTCTCCTTCCGGTCGGTGCTGCGGGGTCCTAGGGAGAGGTCAGCGGGCCTGCGGGCCGGGGACCCCGACCCGCACGGTGGAACCGGAGTGCTCCAGCACCACGACGCGAGACCCTGCCGCGATGGGCTCGTCGGAGCGCGCCAGGCGGCGCTCGAGCTCGCTCGGGACGTCGAGGGAGACCTCGCCCGAGGTCGCCGTCACGTCGGTCGTCGCCGTGCCGTGCGCGCCCACGAGCGACACGACGACGCCGTCGTCGCTGGACGCCAGCCGCCGCACCAGCGCCTGCGCGAGGAGGACGGCCAGGAGTCCGACCACGGCGGACGCCGCGTACGCGACCCAGGGGGCGAGGTCGTTCGCGGTGACGATCGTGCCCACGGCGCCGAAGACCACCGCGCCCACGCCGAGCGACGTGCCCGAGAGCATGCCGTCGCCGAGGTCGACGAGCTCGCCGACGAGGAGCGAGACCAACAGCAGGAGCATCCCTGCGGCGCCGATGAGGACGAAGACGAGCACGCGGTCTCCCGAGGCGGTGAGCGGGCGGTTCTGCCAGGTGATGAAGATGTGATGGTCGTGTGACGACGGCGCCACTCTAGCGAATCTGGACGCCCCCTGGACGCGGTCGTCCACCGCCTAGCGGACGGTGACGCGGACCGAGTCCTTCGAGGACGCCCTGGTGGACGACCCCGGGTACTTCACGATCCAGGTGCCCGCCTTCGTCGGCCGGACCGTGACGCGGTAGACGCCGCCGGCGCCGGTCGTCACGGACTTCCGGTAGTCGGGGCCCGCCGGGCCCGCGGGGTCGAAGTAGACCCTGAGCTTCGCGCCCTTCGCGCCGTAGTAGCCCGCCACGCCGTACTTCGCCCGCGCCTCGCTGAACCGTCCCGAGAGGACCACGCCGGCCCCCTTCGCGACGCGCGACCTCGACGCCTTCGCCCCCGTCCGGGTGGCGTGCTTGACCTGGAACGTCGTCACGGTCCTGGACTCCTTGAACGTCACCCTCGCGGACTCGTTCTCCTGGTAGGTGCGGAAGCCGCCGGAGTAGAGCCCCACCCGGTACGTGCCGGCCGGGTAGGAGGCGTCGATGTAGAGGAGCTCGCGGGCCGTGTTGTCGTCCCAGATCTGCGCGTCGCCGAACACGTCGTTGCCGGCGCACGTGCTGGGCGTGCGATGGCAGACCGCGAGGTACGTCGCGTTCCCCGACTGGTGCGGGAACAGGAAGGCGATGTCCGCGACGAGCGTCTTCGGCGTGAGACCGACGGTGACCGAGCGCGGCACGATCACCCGGGCGCGCAGGGTCTCTCCCTTCACGGTCGTGGTCGCGATCGCGGACCTCACGGGCGAGGCCGGGGTCCGCACGGTCATGGGCGCCGCCTCCCGGGCCAGGGCCCTCGACGTCGTGCCCGCGTACTCGGCGCTCCACGTGCCCGAGACGTCGGCGGTGAGCTCCCGGCCGAAGTGGCCGTCCTCGTCCACCGTGGCGGACCCGCGGTAGACGCGCGGCGCCGAGCCCGACGGGTCGAGGTAGAGCTTCACCGTCGCCCCCGCCGCCGGCACGTACCGGGCCCAGGAGCCCATCCGCTCCGGCCCGGCGACGGCCAGGTCCCCGTGGACGTAGACCTTCTGCCCCTTCGGCACGACCTGGGGGGCCACGTCGACCGTGAGCTGCGACTCCGGCCGCACGACGAACGTGGCCGCGGCGTCCTGCTGCATCACGAGGTGCCGCACCGTGCCGTCGGCCGCGGTGACGTCCAGCTCCAGGTCGAGCACGTCCACCGTGTACGTCCCGGCGGGGTCGCCGCTGGTGAACCACGGGCGCACCCGTTGCCGCGACCCGTCGACGGTGCCGGTCCGCAGCGTCTGCGCCTCACCCTGCGGCCCGCGCACGCGGACGATGCCGGGGGACGCGGCGACGCTCCCCGCGTCCGACGTGAACGTGAGGTCGACGACGGCGTCCGTCTGGTTGGCGGCCGCCACGTCGCCCACCCGCACCTCGGCCTGCACCTCGACGACGCCGTCGGTGACGACGACGCGCCCCGTCGTCGCGGAGCCCGCGGCCGCGCCCGAGAGGACGAGGAGGGCCGTCAGGCCCGCGCCGAGCAAGGCCCGGCCCTGCCGCCGTCCGGCCCCGCGCACCCCAGCGCTCCTGCTCATCGGATCGTCACCTTCTTCGTCGCCGTCGACGCCGAGTGCCCGGATGTCGCCAGGAGCTCCGCCGTCCAGGTCCCCGTCCTCTTCTGCGGCAGCTCCGCCCAGAACGTGTCGCGCGCCCCGACCGTCACGGTGGTCACGTACCGCTTGCGCGCGTCGCCCGCGGGGTCGAAGGACAGCCGGACCTTGGCGCCCGGTGCCGTCCGCAGCGCCGAGCCGCCGGAGAACGTCCCGACACGCTCGCCCGCGTCGCCGTAGAGCACGGTCCCCCCGTCCACGACGTGGTACGCGCCCAACGTGACCTTCGACGGCCGCCGCACCTGGAGCTCCGCGATCCTGGCCCCGTCGAAGACGACCTCGTCGTAGGCCTCGACGCCCGGGCCGAACGTGGCCCGCGCGGTCGCGCTGAGGTAGACCGCCAGGGATCCCCGCGCCTCGGCGGTCCCCGGCAGGTGCACCGTCGCCCGGTACGTCGTGCCGCGAACGTGCTCGAGATCTTCCCCCGCCCAGCCCATCAGGTCCGTCCGGGACCCGACGCTGACCGACGCGCCGTCCTCGACGGTCAGCGCCCTCCCCGTCGTCGAGAAGGTCACGTCGACCCGCACGGCCGTGCCGGAGGGCTGCAACAGCACCTGGGCCGGCACGGTCCCGCGTGCTGTGACCGACACGTCGCGCGTCCGGGTCGCGGTCGAGCCCGTCGTGGTGCTGCCCGGGGCGGCGGACACCGTCGCCGTCGTGAGGATCAGCCCTGCGCCGAGCAGGGCCGCGGTCGCGCGTCGAGCCACGCCGCCGAGTCTCATGGGACCTCCGTGACCTCCGTGATGCCCGCACCGGCGGCGGGCGCGCGCTCACTGTGGCAGCGCCGACCCCGGCGCGACACGCTGCGGACGAACTGTGATCCGACTGTGACCTGCATGGACGTGGTGGTCGCGCCCCGGCGTGCCGCCCGACGGCCGCTGCGCGATGCTCGGGACATGCCTCTCGTGCCGAGCAAGGACCCCCAGCTGGTGCTGCTGCGCCACGGCGAGACGGAGTGGAGCGTCAGCGGCCAGCACACCGGCCGCACCGACATCCCCCTCACGCCGGCCGGCGAGGAGCAGGCCCGCACCGCCGGTCGCGCGCTGGCCGGCGTCCCGTTCGCCGCCGTGTTCGCGTCGCCGCTCGAGCGCGCCCGCCGCACCGCCGCGATCGCCGGCCACCCGGACGCCGTCGTCGACCCCGACCTCGCCGAGTGGGACTACGGGCCCGTCGACGGGCGGTCGAGCGCCGACGTCACCGCCCTCCTCGGGCACGACTTCCAGATCTTCGACGACGGCGTGCGCGTGCTGCCCCCCGACCCGGAGCACGGCGACGGGCGCCCCGGGGAGCTGCTGGAGGACGTCGCCGCGCGCGCCCGGCGCTTCGTCGAGCGCGCGGACGCCACCCTGCAGGACGGCGGCAACGTGCTGGCCGTGGCGCACGGCCACCTGCTGCGCGTGCTGGCGACGGCATGGCTCGGCATCGACCCGCGGTTCGGGTCCCGCCTGGAGCTCGGCACCGCAGCGATCTGCCAGCTCGGCTACGGGCACGACCTGCGGACCATCGAGGGCTGGAACCTGCCGCCGCACGTCTGAACGGCGCCCGGCCCGCCCGAGGGCGGGGTGCGTTCTGGCAGCATGTGCGCCATGGCGCTGAACGAGGACGACCTCATCGACGGCGAGCACGTCGTCATGGAGCTGCACGAGCACGCGAAGGCCGTCGTCTGGCCGTTCCTGCTCCTGCTGGTGCTGCTGGTGGGCGCCGCGTTCTCGTTCACCGTCGCGATGCCCGACGTCGCCCGGTGGGTCGTGCTCGGCCTGCTGGCCGTCGTCGCCGTCGTGTGGGTGCTGGTGCCGTGGCTGAGGTGGCGCACCACGTCGTGGACCGTCACGACCAAGCGGATCGCGATGCGCTCCGGCATCGTCACCCGCGTGGGCCGCGACATCCCGCTCTACCGGATCAACGACATCGCGCTCGAGAAGGACCTCCTGGACCGGATGCTCGGCTGCGGCACCCTGCAGGTCTCCGACGCCACCGAGAAGGCCGGGATGGTGCTGCGCGACGTGCCGCGCGTCGACCGCGTGCAGGTGCAGCTCCAGGAGCTGCTGCACTCCGCCGACGACGGCTCGGACGACGGCGAGTGGCCCCCGTCCGAGCCGACGCGCGGCCGGCGCCGCTGACCCTCGGCGGCGCCTGCGTCACTTGCCGCGGGGCAGCGGCAGCGGCTCCATCCACTGGTCGTCGGCCGTGAGGTCGATCCCGAACTCCGACGCGAACCGCATCGTCGTGTCCACGAGCACGCCGTCGACCGACTCGTCCAGGCGGTACACGCGCGCGCCGCGCAGGCGGTTGCGCTCCGCGCCGCTCAGACCGTAGGTGCCGAAGCCCGTGTTGCCGGAGTAGCCGAGCAGCACGCCGTAATAGTTGCCCGAGTACGTGTTCACGTGGTCGTGCCCGCAGAACACGCCCCGCACGTCGCCGCGGTGCCGGATCGCGGAGAACAGCCCCGAGTTGAACGGGCCGGGGCACTCCTCCTCGTTGCGCTCGCCCACGATCTGGTGGCGGGCGGCGCCGCGCTCGTGGTCCGCGGCCGTCCGGCCGTCCACCGAGCCGAACCACATGAACCGGTACTCCCACAGGGGGATGTGGATGAACATCAGCGACGGGATCGCGCGGCGGTGTCGCTTCTCCAGCTCGACCGAGGTGCGGAAGTACCAGTCCACCTGGTCCATCCGGACCCAGTCCCACGTCGGGTAGCCGGTGAGGTTCTGGCCCGCGATCGTGCTCGGCGCGTACCGGCCCGAGTCGAGCAGCCACACGTTGAACGCCGGCTTCCCGTTCGTGCCGTCGATCAGCAGGTGCGAGTTGCCCTGCCCGGTCACGCCCTTCGCCGTCGGGCCGTTCACGTTGTAGCGGTACGAGCGGTAGAACGCGAGCATCTGCGTCTCGTCCACCCCGCTGGTGGGCGTCGAGTCCTCGTCGTGGTTGCCGAACGTGACCGCCCAGGGGACCTGGCGCTCCTCCATCGGCTGGACCACGTTGTTCATCGCCTGGCGCATCTCGAGCGGGGTGTCGCAGCCGCCCGTGATGTTGTCGCCGTTGAGGACGACGAGGTCGGGCCGCTCGTCGTCGAGCACCGCGCGCATCAGCTCCAGCGTGCGGCGGTCGATCTTCTCGTCGTCCTGGGTGTCGTTGAACTGCACGATCGTGTACGTGCCGTCCTTGCGGAACCGCAGCTTCGGCGCCCCGCCGTCGGCCGCTGCGGGCGTCGCCCCCGCGACGGATCCCGCCACCACCGAGCCCGCCGCACCCAGTCCCGTCATGGTCATGAACGTACGGCGGCCCAGGCCGGACCGCTCCTCCTCGCCCCCCGTCGCCGGGGTGGTCTCGCCGGTGGGTGCCGCGGCCGGCGCGCCGGCAGCCTCGGCGGTGCCGTGGGTCGGGTTCTCGTTCGCGTCTTCGCTCATGCCCCGGAACGTAGGAGCCCGGGGCGACGCCGGGCGGGCCGGGCGATGAACCTCCCGTGGACAGATCCCGAACACGCGGGCCGAGCCCGCCGGGCCGCGCCGGCGAGGGCGCTCAGTACGGCGGCGGCCCGTCCCGGCCGAGCCCGTTCGTCTGGCCGTCCGCCCGGCCGTTCGTCCGGACGTCCTTCCGGCCGCGCGGTCGGCGACGCCGGTCCGGATGCTGACCCTGGTGGCCATCGGACCAGTGATCGGGGTCGTGGCGCGGGTCCTGCGGCACCGGGTCGCGCTCGAACCGGTGGCCTGTCGGGGCGGTCCAGGTCGTGGCGCCGGAGGCCGGGTCCCGCGACACGTCCCACCCGCCGACCGTCTTGGCGCGGTGATGGGTGCGGCACAGCGCGTGCAGGTTGGCGCCGTGGGTCTGCGGGCCGCCGACCGCCGGGTCGTAGGGGTCGACGTGGTCCAGGTCCGACGACGCGGCGGGCACCTGGCAGCCGGGGAAGGTGCACGTGACGTCCCGCGCCACGACCGCCGCCCGCAGCGCCTCGCTCGGCCGGTACGACCGCGAGGACACGTCCGTGAGGACGCCGCTCCCCGCGTCGGTGAACAGCCGCTGCCAGACGGCGTCCGGGTCCGCGGCGAGCGCGCGCGCCATCGACGCCGGGATCGGTCCGTGGCCGGCGAGGATCGCCGGCAGGTCGTCCGAGCCGAGCAGCGTCGACGCCGCGACCGACACGCGGACCGTGCCCCGCCCGCGCGCCCGTGACACAGCACCGGGTGCCGCGCCAGCACGCGAGCCTGCGCCCGCGTCCTCGTCGGCGCCGCCCCGTCCCGCCCCGACCGCGCCCGTGACGAGGCCGACGAGCGCGTCGGCGCGACACTCGGCGAGGCGCCGGGTCTCGCCGGGCGCGCGGCGCATCGCCAGGGCCACGTCGTCGACCTCGGCGAACGCCCGCGCCGCGTCGTCCGCGGGCAGGTACGCGGTGAGGTAGGCCATCGCGTCGTCCACGGGCTCGAGCCGCACGAACCGCTCGGCCCGCGCCGCCCGGCGACGCTCGTCGGCGCCGGACGGGTCCGTCGCGACCTCCGCCCGGCGCATCCGCGCCCGGATCTGGGGCACGGTCAGGCGCTCCACGTCGGGCAGCACGGCCGCGACGGCCTCGCGCCGGCGGTGGTCCAGGAGCCGGCCGGCGTCGACCAGCGCCTCCGCCTTGCGGCGGTCGACGACCCCGGCGGCGAGCGCGTCCGCCACCTCCGGAAGCCGGGACGTCCCGTGGGCCACCGCGACGAGCTGTGCGGCGCCGTGGCGGGTGGTCCCCAGGCGTGCCGCGACGGCGTCCGCGACGAACTCGTGCCGCGACGACCCCCGCGTGCGCTCCAGCATCTCCGCCAGGACCCGCGCCGAGCCCGCCTGTGCCCACGACGCCACCCGCTCCCAGGCGGCCAGCACCTCGAGGATCGTGAAGTCGTCGAGGTCCGCCGCGTCGACGGATGCCAGCAGGGCTGCCAGCTCCGGCCCGGGGGCGAGGTCGTCCAGCGCCGCCAGCAGCGGGCGGGAGCCCGGGACGGCCTCGTCGTCCGCCGCCGGCCGCTCCGGGCCGTGGCCGACATCGCCCCGCCCGTCCGGTCGGTCGCCCGACCGGACGGCGGCGGGCACCGCGTCCCGGGGTCCTCCGTGCCGGGGCCCACCGGGGCCGCGACCGTCTCGCCCCGCGCGGTCCGTGCCCGGCTCGTCGCGGTCGACCTCGTCGCGGTCGACGTCGAGCGCCGCGCCGGAGAGTGCCCATCGCAGCCGGAGCGACCCGGCGTCGACGGAACCGGCCCCGACGACCTCGGCGCGACCATCGGTCGCGACGCGGCCGGCGACCAGCCCGGCGAGCTCTCGTTCGAGAACCGTCGCGCGCACCGCCGTGACGAGCGGTGCGCG
>NZ_JBHVFQ010000002.1:0-20931 GCF_042801555.1 Isoptericola sp. NPDC057559 | reverse complement strand
CGCGCCCCCTTCGGGCCGGCGCGTTGCGCGCCCCCCGCGCCCCCCGCGGGGCTGGCGCGGGCGCGCTGCCCGCCTCCGACCCGGGGGGCGGGGGGGGCCGGGGCGCCCCCCCCCCGGGGGGGGGGGCCCCCCCGGGGGCGCCCGCGGGCGCGCCCACCCGCCGGGGCTGGTGTCTTAGTAAACCCGGCCCCCCCCCCGCCGTGACGAGCGGTGCGCGCGACGAGTGCGGCTCCGGCGC
Source organism: Isoptericola sp. NPDC057559 (assembly GCF_042801555.1). NCBI lineage: Bacteria > Bacillati > Actinomycetota > Actinomycetes > Micrococcales > Promicromonosporaceae > Isoptericola > Isoptericola sp. NPDC057559. The sequence goes on along the minus strand of NZ_JBHVFQ010000002.1, from coordinate 20,693 downwards.
GACCGGGGCACGGGTCGCGCCGGAGCCGGGTGCCCGAGGACGACGGCGACCGGCCGCGGGCGGCGCGACGCTCGCGCCATCGTCTTCGAACATGTGTTCGAGAGTAGCCGCCCCGACACCCCTCCACAAGAGGAACCGCCGTCCTGGCCGGGAGCGACCCGCGGACGCCGTTCCCGTGCGCGGGGGACCCCGTTCCCCCGTCCGGGGGAGGTTCCGGGCACCGGGCCGGCGGGAGCGTGGGAGCACACGCACCCCACGACCGGAGGCAGCACGATGACCAGCCCGACCGCCCCCAGGGAACTTCCCCGGCACGACCTCCCCCGCCCCGACCCGGGGCACGCCGAGGCTCCGCCGCCGGACCGCAGGCTCGCGGCCGCCGCGCTCGTGGCGTCCGCCGCCACGGCGGTCATGCTCGGCTGGTTCGCCGCCCGGCCCGAGATCGACCCGCTGCTCCCGGACGGGCGCATGCTCGGCGCGGAGCTCGTCCCCGCGACCTCGTTGGTCCTGCTGCTGCTCGCGGCGGCGCTGCTCGGCGCCGTGGTCGCCGCGGCCGCGCTCGCCGGCCCCACCGCCCGCGTCGCCGGGCGTCTGGTCGCACCGGTCGGCGTCGTCGAGGCCGTGGCCTTCGGCCTCCTCGCCCAGGGCTCCGGCACGCTCCCCGCGGCCGGGTACCTCGTCTCGTTCGCCGTCCCGGTCCTCGCCGTGTGGGCGGGCGTGCAGGTGTTCCGCAACCGCCCCGCGTGGCGGCTCCCGCTCGCCGCCGCCGCCGTCCTCGCCGTCGTCGGCATCGTGGTCGGCCGCGACGCGTTCGCCACCTGGGCGGGCGCCGTCTCGTCGGGGCTCGCGCGCGAGCCGTGGGCCATGCCGTCGGTGCTGCTGCCCCTCGCGACGGCGGCCGCGTGGGGCGGGCTCGTCGCCGTGCGCGCCTGGCAGCGCGGGTCGCTGCGGACCGCCACCGCCTGGGTGACCCGGCACCGGCGGCTGTTCACGATCCTCGCGGCGCTCGGGCCGCTGCCCTACGCGCTCGCCCGTGCCAGCTGGCTGACCCCGTGGCCGCAGCTCGGCAACGCCGAGGAGCTGACGCTGGCGGTGAAGATCCAGGGCCTGTCGCTCTCGTCCGGCGCCTGGCTCGGCGTCGTGCTCACGCTCGGCCTGATCCTGCCGTGGGGCGAGCGGCTGCCCCGCTGGTTCGGCCGCCGCGCCGGCCGGCCGGTGCCGCCCGCGGCCGCCATCGTGCCCGGCGGGATCGTCGCCGTCATGCTCTGCGGCGCCGCCGTCCCGATGCTCCTCCTCATGGGCGCCACCGCCGCCCTGTACTTCCCCGCGTGGTTCTGGGGGCCCACGCTCGCCCTCGCGGTCTGGGGGTACGCCGGTCACCGGTACGGCGCCCTGGAGCCGGACGCCGCGGCGGTCGTCAGCCCCGCAGAGCCTGCTCGGCCCGCTCCCGCATCTCGTCGCTGAGCCGCAGCTCGCCGTCGTCGTGGGCCACCAGCAGGGCCTTCGCGACGTCGGCGAGCGCGGCCGCGCCGTCCAGCCGGTTGTACGCCCCGAACCAGTCGGCCACGGTGACGCCGTGCGCGGGCCGGCGCACGACCTCCACCTCGTCCCCGGCACCCAGGTCGCCGTTCTCGACGACGCGGAGGTACGTGCCGGTCCGGTTCGCCTGCGTGAACCGGCGCACCCAGCGCGGCGGCGAGCCGAGGCGGCGGGCGAACGTCTGGCAGGGCGTGCGGGCCTGCGTCACCTCGAGGAGGGCCGAGCCCACGCGCCACTGCTCGCCGATGACGGCGCGGCTCACCTCGAGGCCGCGGGTGCGCAGGTTCTCGCCGAACAGGCCGGGCGTGACCTCGCGGCCGAGCTCGACGCCCCACGCCTCGGCGTCCTCCTGGGAGTACGCGTAGACCGCCTGGTCGAGGCCGCCGTGGTTGGCACGGTCCGCCTGGACGTCCGCGTACAGGCCGTACGGACGGGCCTTGACCCGGCCCTCGACGGGGCGCTTGTCGATGGCGGTGACGCCCACCGTCCCGGCGTCGGGCAGGAGGGCGTGGACGCGGCAGACGGCGAGGAGCTCGGGCACGCGCCCATCGTCTCAGGCCGGACGGCGCACCTCACACCGCGGGCGGCGGGCCCCGGGGTCGCCGGTCACCTACCGTGGTCCCGTGAGCGAACGCACCGACCTCCCCCATGTCGTCGTCGTCGGCGGAGGGTTCGGTGGCCTCGCGGTGGTGAAGGCCCTCGCGAAGGCGCCCGTCCGCGTCACCCTGGTCGAGCGCCGCGTGTACAACACGTTCCAGCCGCTGCTCTACCAGGTCGCCACCGGCGGGCTGAACGCGGGCGACGTCACCTACTGGCTGCGCGGGCTGCGCCTGAAGCAGAAGAACCTGCGCGTGCTGCACGAGCACCTGGTGGGCGTGGACCACGACGCCCGCACCATCCGCCTCGCCAACGACGAGGAGATCTCGTTCGACTTCCTCGTGCTCGCCAACGGCGTCACGGTGAACTTCTTCGACACGCCCGGCGCCAAGGAGAACGCGCTCGGCATGTACTCCCGCTCGCAGGCGCTGCGGATCCGCGACCAGCTCTTCATCCGGCTGGAGCGGTCGGCGTTCACCCCCGGGACCGACGAGGGCCTGCGCGTCGTCGTCGTGGGCGGCGGCGCCACCGGCGTCGAGGTGGCGGGCGCGCTCGCCGAGCTGCGCACCGCCGGGCTCGCGCCGGCCTACCCCGAGATCCACGGCGACGCGTTCGAGATCACCGTGGTGCAGCGCGGCACCGACCTGCTCAAGTCGTTCCACCCGACGCTGCGCGAGTACGCCGCCAAGGAGCTGGGCCACCGCGGCGTGAAGCTGCACCTGGGTGCGGGCGTCGCGGAGGTGCGGCCCGGGGCCGTGGTCCTCACCGACGGGACCAGCCTCCACGCCGACCTCACGGTGTGGTCCGCGGGCGTGGGCCCGCACCCCGAGGTGGACGACTGGGACCTGCCCCGCCGGCGCGGCGGCCGCATCGCCGTCGGCGCGGACCTGCAGGTCGAGGGGCGGCCCGGCGTCTTCGCGGTCGGCGACATCGCCGAGACCCCCGACTGGCTGCCGCAGCTCGCCCAGCCGGCCATCCAGGGCGGCCAGCAGGTGGCGCGCAACATCCTCGCGATCCTCGAGGGCCAGGCCACCGAGCCGCTCCGGTACCACGACAAGGGCACGATGGCGGTCATCGGGCGCCGGGCCGCGATCGCCGAGATCACGCTGCCCGTGACGTCGAGGAAGCTGCGGCTCACGGCCGGGCTCGCCTGGCTCGTGTGGCTGTTCGTGCACATCATGTCGCTCGTCGGGCCCCGCAACCGCGTCACGACGCTCGCCGGCCTGGTGACCCGGTACGGCTTCCCGTTCCACCGGCGACCGATCCCGATCGTCGGCGACGTGCCCACGATCCGGCCGTCGAAGCCGGATGCCGCACCCCCGGGGACTACGGCGCCGAGCGCGCCCGACGCGTGACGGCGTAGACCGCGAGGATCACGACGACCAGCCCGGCGGTCGCGGCGAGCTGGGCGCGCGCGGCCGGGTCGGACAGCATGAGCCCCGCCAGGGCGACGAGCCCCGCCAGGGTGACCCAGGTGAGGTACGGGAAGGCCCACATCCGCAGCCGCAGCGGCTCGCCGGAGCGCGCGGCATCGGCCTCGAGCCGGGGCCGCAGGCGCAGCTGCGAGACGGTGATGAGCAGCCACACGACGAACAGCGCGGAGCCGACGGCGTTGAGCAGGATCGTGAGGAGCTGCGCGGGCAGCAGCCAGTTGAGCAGCACCGCGACGACGCCGAAGAACACGGAGACCAGCACGGCCACCCACGGCACGTCGCGGCGGGACACGCTGGTCGTGGCGGCGGGCGCGTCGCGGCGCTGGCCGAGGGAGAAGAGCATGCGCGACGTGCCGTAGACGTTCGCGTTGAACGCGCTGAGCAGCGCGAGCACCACGACGACCTCCATGAGCCGCGCGCCGTTCTCGAACCCCGCGAGCTGCAGCACGGACACGAACGGGGACGCGAGGGCCGCGGCGTCGTCCCACGGGATGAGCGCGACGATGATCGCGACCGAGCCCACGTAGAACAGCAGGATGCGCCACACGATGGTGCGGGTGGCGCGGGCGACGGCGGTCCGCGGGTCGCGGGCCTCGGCGGCGGCGATCGCGACGATCTCGATGCCGCCGAACGCGAAGACGACGGTGAGCAGGCCCGCCGCGACGCCCGCCCAGCCGGCGGGGGCGAAGCCGCCGTGCTCGGCCCAGTGGCCCAGCACGCTGCCCGTCACGGGGACGACGCCGACCACGATGAGCACGCCCACCACGAGGAACGCGAGGATCGCGGCCACCTTGATCGCCGCGAACCAGAACTCCGACTCGCCGAACTGCCGCACGCCCACGAGGTTGATGCCGCCCAGCACGAGGACCACCACGGCCGCCACGACCCACTGCGGCACGTCGGGCCACCAGCCGCTGACGATCCCGGCCACGCCGGTCACCTCGACGCCCAGCACCATGATCAGCGTGAACCAGTACAGCCAGCCCAGCAGGAAGCCGGCCCACCTGCCGAGCGCCGCCTCCGCGTAGACGGAGAACGACCCGGACGCCGGCAGCGCGGACGCCATCTCCGCGAGCATCCGCATCACCAGCACGACGAGCGCGCCCGCGATGGCGTAGCTGACGAGGACGGCCGGCCCCGCCGTCGCGACGCCGACGCCGGAGCCCAGGAACAGGCCCGCCCCGATCGCGGAGCCGAGGCCCATCATCGTCAGGTGGCGGGTGCGCAGGCCGTGGGCCAGGGCGCCCGACGGCCTGTCGGCGGTCGGCGCGGCGTCGTCCGTGGGGGTGGTCACGACCGACCACGGTAACCCGAGCCGGCCGCGACCCCCGACGCGTCACTTCGTGGCGACGTCCCGCCGCCGGAAGCCGACGAACGCGAGCACCAGCAGCACGGCGGCCACGGCGCACAGCCCGCCGACGTGCGCCCCGTCGACGTCGTCGGTCATGGAGTTCGGCACCCACCAGAACGGGGAGATCCGGCGGGCCCAGTCCGGCAGGTGGAACAGGTCGGCGAACAGCCCGACGACGATCGTGTACTCCAGCAGGAGCCACACGAGCGACGACGCCCGGGGCGCCCAGGCGAACAGCGCCGCGGCGAAGCCCACGAAGACTGCCAGCGCCGGCAGGTAGAGCAGCCCGGCTCCGGTGACCTCCCAGAACGTCACGTCGGTGGTGCCGGCGACGGCCGCGCCCCCGGCCAGGGCGACGACGCCGGTGACCAGCACGACGACGGTGCCCACGGACGTCACGCCGAGGTTCGCCCCGAGCCAGCGGCCGCGGGAGACCGGCGTCGCGAGCGCGTACTCCGCCCGCCCGGCGTCCTCCTCCGTCTTGGCGCGCAGGGCCGCGACGATGCCGTAGGCGGCCGCACCGAGCGCGGCGTACAGGAGGATGATCCCGACGAAGGCCTTCGTGACCTCGCCGGTGCCCAGCACGCTGGCGTAGACCGGGTTGTCGGCGAGCGACTCCGTCATCGACGGGACCTGGTTGACGATCGTGCCGGTCGCGAACCACATGAAGGCGAGGCCGAGCGCCGTCCACAGCAGGGCCATGCGCTGCTGCAGCCAGACGAGCGCCGACGGGGACCGCAGGGACGCCCGGGCGTCGGCCCGGCCGCCGCGGTCCGGCACGAGTCCGGCGCCGAAGTCGCGGCGCGAGGCGAGCGCGGAGGCCAGCACCAGCAGGAGCACGATGGCGACGGCGCCGAGGGCGGCCGGCCACCAGCGCAGGTCCACGTAGGCGCGCATCTGCTGGGCCCACGCGATCGGCGAGAGCCAGGACACCCAGCTCCCGTGCTGCTGCTGCATGTCGCCGATGGTCCGCAGCGTGAACGCGGCGCCGAGGGCCGCCATCGACAGGCCGGTCGCGCCGCGGGAGTGCTCGGTGACCTGCGCCGCGACCAGCGCGATCGCGCCGAAGGTCATGGCGCTCATGGCGACGCCGAGGGAGAGCGCGATCGAGTCGACCGCCTCGAGGCCGTTGCCGATCAGCACCGCGGAGGACAGCGCGGCGACGACGAGGTTGACGAACAGCACCACGACGAGCGCCGCGACGACGGCGGCGTGACGGCCCACGGCGGCCGCGCGGACCAGCTCCGAGCGGCTGGACTCCTCCTCGGCGCGGGTGTGGCGCACCACCTGCATGATGCTCATGACGGCGAGGGCGAGCACCATCCACAGCACGAGCTCGTTCGAGACGGCCGCGCCCACCGTGTAGTGGTCGGTGCCGTAGCCGGGCCCCGTCATCGACACCATGGCGGGCGTCTGCACGAGGGCCGCGCGGGCCTGCATCCCGGCGGGGTCGTCCGCCATCGTCGTGTACTCGGCGAGCGAGGCGACGTACAGCGCCGGGATCGCGAGCGACCAGACCAGCAGCCGCACGCGGTCGCGGCGCAGGATGAAGCGCACCAGGCTCCACGTGCCCGTGAGGGTGGTCCCCCCGCGCACCGGGGCAGTGAGGGGCGGGGCAGCCAGGACGGCGCTCATCGCGCGCCCGCCCTGCTGCGCGCGCCCGCCTTGTCCTGGGCGCCGGAGACCTCGACGCCGTCGGCGGCGAGCTCGTCGCCGTAGTGCCGCATGAACAGCTCCTCCAGCGACGGCGGCTGCGCGGTGAAGGAGTGCACGCCCAGCGCGCTGACCGCGGGCAGCACGGTGCCCATCTCGGAGTTGTCGACGTCGAAGGTCACGCGGGTGCCGACGCCGTTCGGCGCGGCGGCGAGGTCGTGCACGCCGGCCATGGTGGCGATCGCGGACGGGTCGCCGTCGACGACGGCGGTGACGCTGGAGCGGGTGAGGTGGCGCAGGTCGTCGAGCGTGCCCGACTCGACGTCGCGGCCGCCGCGGATGATCGTCACGGTGTCGCAGACCTTCTCGACCTCGCTGAGGATGTGGCTCGACAGGAGCACGGACGTGCCGGCGGCCTTCGCCTGCCGCACCTGCTCGGTGAACACCGCCTCCATGAGGGGGTCGAGGCCGGAGGTGGGCTCGTCGAGCACCAGCAGGTCGACCTGGGAGACGAACGCCGCGACGAGCGCGACCTTCTGCCGGTTGCCCTTGGAGTAGGTGCGCGCCTTCTTGGTGGGGTCGAGCTCGAACCGCTCGAGCAGCTCGGCCTTCCGTTTCCGGTCGGGCTTGCCGCGCAGGCGGGCGAGGTAGTCGATGGCCTCGCCGCCGGTGAGGTTGGGCCACAGCGAGACGTCGCCGGGGACGTACGCGAGGCGGCGGTGCAGCGCGACGGCGTCCCGCCAGGGGTCGCCGCCGAGCATCCGCGCGCTGCCCGAGTCGGAGCGCAGCAGGCCCAGCAGCACGCGGATGGTGGTGGACTTCCCGGCGCCGTTCGGGCCGAGGAAGCCGGCGACCTGGCCGTGCTCGACGGTCAGGTTCAGCCCGTCCAGGGCCTGGACGGTGCCGAAGGTCTTACGCAGGTCGTGGATCTCGATCGCGGGCGTGCCCGTGGCGGTGCCCGCGGTGGGTGCAGCCGTGGTGGTCATGGTTCCTCTTCGTCGTGGGTGGGGGTTCCGTCGGTGGGGGCGCTCGCCCCGGGCGGCGGGTCCGGCACGTACAGGAGGTAGTCGTCGAGCATGCGACGGGTGGTGAGGAAGCCCTCGGTGTAGAGCTCGAGCATCGGCAGGTACAGCTCCCCCATGAAGCGGCGCATCGTGGTGCCGAGGTCCTCGGGGTCGTCGGGCGGGTCGAGCGCGACGGACAGCATCAGCGCGCCGAGGGAGGAGTAGACGAGGTAGCGGATCCGGCCCGCCTCGTCGCGGCTGGGCCGCACGACGCCGTCACGCACGGCCTCGGCCGTGTACTCCTGCGCGTCCGCGATCATGTGCTCGGTGAACTCGCGGCCGACGGTGCCGCCCGCCTGGAGCGAGCGGAGCACGTAGCCCACGAGGGGGCTGTACTGGTCGGACTCGGCGAGCACCTCGAGCAAGCGGCCCGACGCGGCCCGGCCGATCGAGTCGCGCTTGACGGCGCGGATCCAGGCGAGGACGTGCTCGTCGCACGCGGCGTGCAGCTTCTCCTTGGACCCGAAGTGGTGGATGACGAGCGCGGGGCTCACGCCCGCGTCGGCGGCGATCGTGCGGACCGAAGCGCCGAGGCCCGACCGGGCGAACCGCAGCACCGCGGCGTCGAGGATCCGCGACCGCGCGCTGCCGTCCGACGGCGGCACGACGGCCCCCCGGGGCTCGGCCACCTCCTCGGCGGCGGTATCGACTGAACGCATGTTCAACAGACTAAACACGTGTTCAGGCCGAGGGCAAGACCCCGCGGCCGGCTCGTCGCCCGGTCAGAGCCAGCCCATGGCGACGGCGATGAGCAGCTGGGTGACGAGGAACCCCGTCACGAGGTTGAGCCACAGGAACCGCCGCCACCCGGCGTGGGCCTCCTCGCAGCGGGAGTCGGGCAGGCTGCGGTAGGGCGCGATGCTCACGACGTACGGCACGACCAGGACGGCGGCCCAAGCAACGGGCGGACCGCCCAGCAGGAGCACGAGGCCGGCGGCGGCGTAGAGCGCCATTGCCCCGCGCACGGTGCGGGCGGCGCCCAGCCACGTGGCGACCGAGCCGATGGCGGCCGCCCGGTCCGCCTCGACGTCCTGCACGGCGCCGAACGCCTGCGACGCCATGCCCCACAGCAAGAACCCGGCCAGGGCGGCGAGCACCGGCCCGGTGGGCGCGGCGCCCGCCAGCGCCAGCCCGAACACGGCGGGGCTGACGAAGTGCGTGCTTGACGTGGCCGAGTCGAGCACCGGGCGCTCCTTGAACCGCAGCCCGGGCGCCGAGTAGGCGACGACGGCGAACACGCTCACCGCGAGCACGGCGGTCGACGCCACGTCCCCCACGAGGACCAGGTAGACGAGGAACGGGACGTTGCTCAGCACCGCGGCCCGCACGGTGAGGCGGTGCCAGCGGCGCGACAGCACGACGCCCTCGATGCCGCCCTTGCGGGGGTTGCGCAGGTCGGACTCGTAGTCCCACACGTCGTTCAGGCCGTACATCAGCAGGTTGTACGGGACGAGGAAGTAGAGGGCGCCGACCACGAGCTCCGGCACCCCGACGCGCCCCGTGCCGCCCGCCATCAGGTACGCGGCGGCGAACGGGTACGCCGTGTTGACCCAGCTCACGGGGCGCGACGAGCCCAGCACCTGGCGCCACGCCGCGGCCGCCCCCGACGTCGCCCCCGACGTCGCCCCGGTCTCCACCGTCCGCGTCACCGCTCGCCCCTCTCCTCGACGGGCTCGCCGGCGCTCTCCCCGTCCCCGGCCAGCGCCCAGAGCGCCGGCAGCAGCAGCGCCGCCACGACCGGCCACGCGAGGTCCTCGACCGGCGTCAGCCACAGTCGCACGCCCAGCAGCGCCGTCTCGCCGTACCGGAACAGGTCGGCCGCGATCATGAGGCTGTCGAACACGACCGTGAGCCCCACGAGCCCGGCGGCGGCGAGCGCCGTCGCCGCCCACCACCGCGCGCCGAGGCCCCGCACCGCGGTGGCCACCAGCGCGACGACGAGCGCCCCCACGACGGCGGCGACCCCGAGCCCGGCGTACGTCATCGCCCCTCCCCCGTCCGCGCGGGGACGACCGCGGCGGCGTCCCGCCCGGCGGGCCCCGACCGGGAGGCGGCGCGCCGCGCGAGGCCGCGCCGCAGGAGCCCGTGGAGCACGAGCGTGAGGTGGCAGAGGAACAGGATGAAGAACAGCTCCTCCAGCGGCAGGTGCGGGGCGAGCTCGACGCCGGTCGTGACGGGCCCGCCGCGCGCGTAGAAGCCCCGGTCGATGGCGACGAGGTCCCACGCGAGGAACACGAGAGTGCCGGCGGCGAGCACCGCCGCGCCGCGGCCCGGGGTGGCGGAGAACAGGACGAGGCGCGCGCGGCGGTCCACGGCGACGGTCGAGGCCAGGGCGCCGAGCAGCAGCCCGAGGTAGAGGAACGAGGTCCAGGGCAGGGCGATCACTCCCAGGGGTGGAGGGCCGGCCCGGTCACGGGGAGCGGGTCGGCGCTCGTGTCCCCGCGGACCCGCTTCACGGCGAGCTCGGCGCTGATGAGGCACATGGGCAGGCCGACGCCCGGGATGGTCGAGCCGCCGGCGTGGAGCAGGCCCGCGACCCGCCGCGACCGGTTGCCCGCCCGGAACATCGCGCTCTGGCGGAGCGTGTGCGCCGGCCCGAGCATGCCGCCCGACCACGACGAGAGGTCGGCGGCGAAGTCGCCCGGGCCGACGGTGCGCCGCACGACGATCCGGTCGCGCAGGTCCGGCACGCCCGCCCAGGCCGCCACCCGGTCGATGGCGGCGTCCGCGACCGCCTCGACCGCGGCGTCGCCCATGCCATCCTCGCCGCCGCGGCCGAGGCCCGGGTCCGCGGGCACGGGGACGAGCAGGAACAGGTTCTCGTGCCCGGGCGGGGCGACCGACGGGTCGGTGCGCGAGGGCGTGCACACGTACAGGGACGCCGGGTCGGGCACGCGCCCGGCGGCGATCGCGCCGAAGTTCTCCTCCCAGTCCGCGGCGAAGAACAGCGCGTGGTGCGGCAGCTGCGGCACCCGGCCGCGCACGCCCAGCATCACCAGGACGCCGCCCGGGCCGGGGTCGCGCCGGGCCCACCACCCCGGCGACCGCTCGCGCAGGTCGGGCGGGAGCAGGTCGGACTCGACGTGGTGCAGGTCGGCGGCGGTGACCACGACGTCCGCCGGGGCGTGGTGCGCCCTGCCGGCGGAGTCCTCCCACCGCACGCCCGTGACCGACGCCCGAGGGCGGCGCGGACCGGGGACGGGGAGTCCGGTCCGCACCACCCCCGGCGCGGCCCCGACGGCCGTGGTGGTGATCGTGGTCGCCCGGGCGCGGGTGCGCAGGGTGACCCCTGCGCCGACCGCGAGCGACGCGACCGCGTCGACCACACGTGCGAACCCCCCCAGTGGGTAGCGCACGCCGCCGTCGAGATCGAGGGCACTCATCAGGTGGTACATGCTCGGCGCCCGGTCGGGCGTGGAACCGAGGAAGACCGCGGGATAGCCCAGCACCTGCCGCAGGCGCACGTCCTGGAAGCTCGCCGCGACCCGGCGCGCGAGCGACGCGCCGAGCAGGGGCACCAGCCGGTGCCACCGCGCCGCGACGTCCCGGTGGGCGAACGGCCGCCACGACGCGAACGTCGTGTACAGGAAGTGCCGCAGGGCCATGTCGTAGGTGTCGTGCGCGGAGTCGAGGTAGCGCTCCAGCCGCGCGCCCGCCCCCGGCTCGATCGCCTCGAACGACGCCACGTTGGCCGCCCGGTCGGGCGAGACGTCGAGAGGCCGGTCGTGCCCCTCGAAGAACACCCGGTAGGCCGGGTCGAGCCCCACGAGGTCGAGCTCGTCGTCCGCGGTGGTCCCCATGAGCCGGAACCAGTGGTCGAACACCTCCGGCATGAGGTACCACGACGGGCCCGTGTCGAACCGGAAGCCGTCCCGCTCCCACGAGCCGGCCCGGCCGCCCACGACGGCATGCCGCTCCAGGACCTCCACCTCGTGACCGTCGCGGGCGAGCAGCCCCGCCGTCGCCAGCCCGGCGATCCCGGCCCCCACCACCACGACCCTCACCGGAGCACGTCCCTCGCGAGGACGCCGGCCACGATCCGCGCCTTGACCGGGCCGGGCACGCGCACGCGCTCGCGCCGGATCGTGGCGGCGGGGGTCTCGGCCAGCCGCCGGGACAGCGCGGCGAACAGGTCGTGGGCCGCCCGCACCGCGCGCCGTGAGCTGCGCGGCAGGCCGTCGATCGCCACGGCCGCGGCCGCCAGGTCGGCGTCGACGTCGGCGAGCAGCCGGTCCCGGTCGTCGTCGTCGAACGTGTCGACGTCGAGGCCGGGGAAGTACGAGCGGCCCCGCTCGTCGACGTCCTCCGCCAGGTCGCGCAGGAAGTTGACCTTCTGGAACGCCGCGCCGAGGCGGGCGGCTCCCGGGGCGAGGCGGTCGTAGGCCGCGTCGTCCCCCGCGACGAACACCCGCAGGCACATGAGGCCCACCACCTCGGCCGAGCCGTGCACGTACGCCGCGAAGCTGGCCTCGTCGTGCGCGGTAACCGTGAGGTCCGCCCGCATCGACGCGAAGAACGGCGCCACCAGGTCGTCCCCGATGCCGAACTGCCGCGCCGTCCGCGCGAAGGCGTGGACCACGAGGTTGCTGCTGCGACCGCACGCCGTGGCGCGGGCGACCTCGCGCTCGAGGTCGTCGAGCAGCTCGGCGCGCGCGGCGGCGCCGAGGCCGGGGTGGACGTCGTCGACGATCTCGTCCGCGACCCGGACCAGCGCGTACACCGTCCGCACGGGGTCGCGCACGGGGTCGCCGAGCAGACGGCAGGCCCAGCCGAAGGACGACGAGTAGGCCCGGATGACGACGGCGGCGCTACGCACCGCGACGGCGTCGTACAGGTCGTCGGCGGCAGGGCCGACGGCGTTGGCGGTGTCGGCGGTGTCGGCGGTGTCGGCGGCGTCGGCGGGAGCCGGCGCGGCGTGGACGTCTGCCGTGGCGGGCCGGACGGTCCGGGCGGCCGGGACGGCGCTCATGCGGCGCTCGGGGAGTCGTCGGGCACGGGGCCGGCCACGCGGGCGGCGAGGACGCCCAGGCCGAACTCCTCGCCGAGGCGGACCGCGTCGCGCTCGAGGACCCTCGCGAGGGCCTCGACCGCCGCGCGGGCGCCGCAGGCCGCGAGCAGCTCCCGCGCACGGTCCAGCTCGGGCTCCGCCGCGTCGGGGCGGCCCAGCACGGTGCTCAGCTCCTCCCACGCCCAGGTCCCGCGCGCGAGCGCCACGAGCGGGGTGCACTTGCCCTCGCGCAGGTCGGACGCGTTGCTCTTGCCGGTCTCCGCGGGGTCGCCGAACACGCCGTCGAGGTCGTCCCGGAGCTGGAACGCGACGCCCAGGTCCCGGCCGAGGCGCTGGACGCCGGCGTCGAGGTCGTCGCGGCCCGCGAGGATCGCGGCCGCACGCAGCGGGAGCTGGAAGCTGTACACGGCCGTCTTGCGCTCGGCCGTGAGCAGCACCTCGTCGAGGTCGGCGCAGGAGGAGCCGAGGCTGAGCCAGACGTCCGCGAGCTCGCCGTCCGCCGTGAGGTGCATGGCCTCGTCCAGGACGTCGAGGAGCCGCTCGGTGGTCGCGGGCGCCGCACCGCACAGCGCGACGGCCCGGACGGCCCCGGCGAGGGCCAGGTCGCCGGCGAGGATGCCGGCGGCGGCGCCGTAGTCCCGGGCCTGCCGGGGGCTCGCCCCGGACTCCAGCGCCTGCGCGGCGTGCGCGCCGGCCACGTTCGGGCGGCCTCGGCGGGTGTCCGCGCCGTCGATCACGTCGTCGTGCACGAGGAACGCGTGGTGGAGCAGCTCGACGGCGGCGCCGACGCGCACCGCGACCTCCCGCGGCTCGGGCGGCGCCGCGCCGGCGAGGGCGTCGTAGGCCTCCACCAGGATCCGCGGCCGCAGCCGCTTGCCCCCGTGGCTCGTCCCCCGCACCGCGCCCCACAGGCGGGTGCCGTCGGGGCGGTCGCCCGCGGCGAACAGGCTCTCGACCGCGCCCTCGACGGCGCCACCCACCTGGTCGACGGCGTCGGGAGTCGAGTGCGGCACGTTCCACCTCCTCGTCCGGAATGTATCTAGCCTAGCAAGATACTAGCCACAGGAGGTAGTCGTATGATGGGCGCGTGACCGAGGCACCCGGAGACGGCTCGTCCTACTGGTACGGGACGCAGGACGCGGAGCCGCGCCGCCTCCTCGAGGCCCTGCGCGCGTTCCGCCGCTCCGACGAGTCGATGCGGCGCCGCGCCGGCCGCGACATGGGGATGAACCTCACCGACCTCCGCGCCCTCCAGCACGTCATCGCGTGCCAGCAGCAGGGCGACCCGGCGACCCCGCGCGGGATCGCGGAGTACCTGGCGATCTCCACCGCCTCCACGACGAAGCTGCTCGACCGCCTGGTCGCGTCGGGCCACCTCGAGCGGCACCCGCACCCGTCCGACCGCCGGTCGGTGGTCGTCGTCGCCTCCGCGGCGGCCCACGCCGAGGTGCGCGAGCGCCTCACCCACGTGCACGACCGCATGCTCGAGATCGCGCGGGCCGTCCCGGCGCACTGCCGCCCCGCCGTCCAGGAGTTCCTGCTCGCCATGGCCGCAGAGGCCGAGGCGGAGGCCGACGACGCCGCGGGCACCGTGGTCGGCGAGACGTCCGCCTGACCCCCGCGGGCCCGGCGACGCGCGCCCACGGCGGGTCAGCCCGGCGCCGTCCAGCCCACGGACCGCAGCTCCGGCACCTGCGCGACCATCCACGGGCTCAGCGCCCACGGCGCGAGCGCCACGAGGCCCTCGACCTCGTCGGGGCCCACCCAGCGCAGGTCCATCACCTCGTCCGGGTTCGGCACGGGCTCCTGGTCGGTCGTGGCGAGCAGCACGGGGCAGAGCTCGTTCTCGACCACGCCGCCGGCGTCCACCGCGCGGTAGCGGAACGAGGGCAGCACCGGCTCGCCCGTGGTGGCGACGTCGAGCCCGAGCTCGTGCCGGGCGTGCCGGCGCACGGCCTGGCCCCACGACTCGCCCTCCCGCGGGTGCCCGCAGAACGAGTTGGTCCAGACGCCCGGCCAGGTCCGCTTCGTCAGCGCGCGCCGCGTCACGAGGACGCGCCCGTCGGGCCGGAACAGGTAGCAGGAGAAGCCGAGGTGCAGCGGGGTGTCGCGCGTGTGCACCGTGGCGCGCGGCGCGCGACCGAGGTGGGTGCCGTCGTCGCCGACCAGGATCACGTGGTCCTCGGGCCCGGCTCCCCCGCTCATCGGTCGCCCTCGCGCCGCGGCTCCCGGACCGCACGGGAGCGGACTGCCGCCGGCGCGGCCGCCCGCGCCCGCAGCACGACCGCCGCGCCGAGCACGACGACCGCCGCCGCCACCGCGGCCACCATCGCCGGCGTCGAGGGCGGCCGCCCGTCGGCCCGGGCCACCGCCACCCAGACCAGGCCCCACGCGAGGGCCGCCGCGACCGCGATCCGGCCCTCGCCGCGCACCGCCAGGGCGACGCCGATCCCCGCGACGACCGCGAGGATCCCCACGGCCCACCAGTCGGGGGTCACCGCGCCGCCCGCGAAACCCGCGGCGGCGAGGGCGGCCGCGACGTTCGCGACCGTGGCCACGCACACCCAACCCAGGTAGAGGCCGAGCGTCCCGTCCACGAGCACCCTCTCGGCCGCCCCCGTCGCCGGCGTCCGCACGAGGACCAGGAACGTCCGGGCGAGCACGGCCAGGAGCACCGCGATGACCGCCACGCTCCACCACAGCGCGCCCGCCTGGACCACGAGGATCCACGCCGCGTTGAGCAGCATCGTCGCGGCGACGGGGAGGCGGAGGCGGCGCTGCCTGTCGTCGGCCGCGTGCGCGGGGAGCCACTGGAAGAGCGTGTACCCGGCGAGCCCGAGGTAGATGACCGTCCAGATCGAGAAGGCCGGCGACGCCGGGGCCACGAGGGTGGCGTCGGCGGCGAGCGCCCCGCCCGCGGCCTCGGAGACCGGGGTGCCGCCGAAGACGCCCACGCCGATCATCGAGCCCACGACGCAGACCAGAAAGCTCGCGGTGACCGCGACCTGCTGCAGCCGCGGGGCGGCCTGGGTGCCCGCCATGGGACCTCCTGGGACGTGCGTGTCAGGGCAGGGCCGGGACGGCCGCGCCTCCGTCCCCCACGATGCCATCGCCGTGCGAATATTGCTAGCCTGGCTAGCAACTTGGGTGGCCGATCCGTGCCGACCGGCCCCACGCGCACGAGAGGCAGGTGGGCACATGCCGTCCGACTCCCCCCTCGTCCTGGTCACCGGGGCGACCGGCTACATCGGCGGGCGCCTCGTGCCCGAGCTGCTCGCCGCCGGGTACCGCGTCCGCGTGCTCGCCCGGCACCCCGAGCGGCTCGCCGCCCGCGAGTGGGCCGAGGCCGTCGACGTCGTGACCGGCGACGCGGGCTCGCACGGTGACCTGCGCCGCGCCCTGGACGGCGTGGAGGTGGCCTACTACCTCATCCACGCCCTCGGTGCGGGGCCGGGGTTCGCCGACACCGACCGCCGCACCGCCGCCGGGTTCGCGGCCGCCGCCGCCGAGGCCGGGCTGCGCCGCGTCGTCTACCTGGGCGGGCTGTACCCCGACACGGACGACCTCTCGCCCCACCTCCGCTCCCGCCGGGAGGTGGAGGAGATCCTGCTCGCCGGCGACGTGCCCACGGTCGTGCTCCGGGCCGCGGTGATCCTGGGCTCCGGGAGCGCGTCGTTCGAGATGATGCGCTACCTCACCGAGCGGCTGCCCGTGATGGTCGCGCCCCGGTGGATCGACAACCGCATCCAGCCCGTGGCGGTCCGCGACGTGCTCCGCTACCTGGTCGGGGCGGCGACGGTCCCCGGCTCGGTCAGCCGCGGCTTCGACATCGGCGGCCCCGACGTGCTCACCTACCGCCGGATGATGCAGCGCTACGCCGCCGTCGCCGGTCTGCGGCCGCGCGTGATCGGTGCCGTCCCCGTGCTGACGCCGCGGCTGGCGAGCCTGTGGGTCGGGCTCGTCACCCCGGTGCCGCCGGCGATCGCCCGCCCCCTCGTGGGGTCGCTGGTCCACGAGGTCGTGGCCCGCGACCACGACATCGCGGCCTACGTCCCCGACCCCCCGGGCGGGCTGATCGGCTTCGACGACGCGGTCACCCTCGCGCTGGCCCGGATCCGGGACCTGGACGTGCGCACCAGCTGGAGCTCCGCGTCGACGCAGGGGGCGCCGTCCGACCCGCTCCCGGACGACCCGGACTGGGCCGGCGGCAGCCTGCTGGTCGACGACCGGGCCCACGAGGTCGACACCACCCGCGAGTCGCTCTGGTCGGTGATCGAGGGCATCGGCGGGGCGCACGGCTGGTACTCCTGGCGGCTCGGCTGGGTGGCGCGGGGCCTGCTGGACCGCCTCTTCGGCGGGCCGGGGCTGCGCCGCGGCCGCCGGCACCCGCACCGGCTCGAGCCCGGCGACGCGCTCGACTGGTGGCGCGTGGAGAAGGTGGTGCCCGGTCGCCTGCTGCGCCTGCGCGCCGAGATGCGCCTCCCCGGCCTCGCGTGGCTCGAGCTCTCGGTCGAGGACGGCCCCGGCGACCGGCCCGTGTTCCGCCAGCGCGCGATCTTCTCGCCCCGCGGCCTGCCCGGGCAGCTCTACTGGTGGGGGATCAGCCCGTTCCACGGCGTCGTGTTCGGCGGGATGCAGCGCAACATCGCCCGCGCGGCGCACGAGCACGCCGTGCACGGCTGACGCCGGGAACGGTTCAGTGCCGGGCTCGGCGCGCGCCGAGCGGGCCGCCGAAGACCAGCGAGATGCCGATGACGTACCCGACGTCGTACCAGTTGCCGTTGTTGTGCACCTCGTAGATCGACACCGAGTCGGTGAAGAGGGACACGAAGAACGTGACCGGCAGGATCATGCCCTGCCACAGGCCCCACCAGAACCCGTACGGCCCCTGGCCGCCGATCGCGGAGGTGTCCACCCCCGGGTTCGGGCCGGCCGCGCACGCGGCCAGCAGGACGAGGGCGCCGACGGCGAGCACCACGGTCGCGGCCCGGCGGGCGCGCCGTCCGCGCGGGGAGAGCACGGGTTCCATCTCCCCACGATGGCACCGGCCGCGGGCCGGCGCCGGGCGGGCAAGGTCCCGCGGCGCCGATTCACCCCTCGCCGGGACGCTGGCTCCCGATCGCGACGGGGATCCGCTCGGGAAGCGCCGCCAGCCTGTCGGCGGCCTCGCCCGCGCACGCGGCCAGGTCCAGCGCGATCTCCACGCTCAGGCCGAGGTAGCCCGCCGGGTCGAGCAGCGCGCGCAGCTCGTCGTCGTCGAACGCGCCGCTCACCACCGGGTCGCCGTGCAGCAGCTCGAGGAACGGGCGGCCGTCCGACGCCGCCGCCTGCGCGACCGCGAAGACCACGTCGTGCGCCCGCTGGCGCCCGATCTTCTCCCCGAGCGCGAGCATGAGGGACTCCGAGCCGATCATGCCCTCGGACAGCCGGATGTTGGCGCGCATCCGGTCCGGGTCGAGGTCGAGGCCGTCCATCACCACCTCCAGCCGGGCGAGCATGTCGCCCGCGAGCACGGCCGCGGAGGCGGACACGTCCTCCAGCAGGGCCGTCATCGCGCCGTTGGCCTCCTGGTCGTGCAGCATCGACTCCAGCGCCGGGCCCGCGAGCGCGCGCAGCTCCGCCGACATCGTCTGCATGTCCAGCGCGAGCTGCGGGTTGCGCTTGTGGGGCATCGTCGAGCTGCCGACCGTGCCCTCCGGCACCGGCTCGAACGCCTCCGCGAACTCCGGCTGCATCAGCGTGTAGACGTCCCTGCCGATCTTCCCGATCGTGCCCGCGAGCTGCGCCAGCACCAGCACGAGCTCCACGATGCCGTCGTTCACCGACCGCGACGGCACCCGCATCGGGTGCAGGCCGAGCCGCCGCGCCACGCCCGCCTCGACCGCACGCCCCGAGCCCCCGAACGACGCGAACGTGCCCGCCGCGCCGCCCATGAGCACGCAGAACAGCCGCTCGTCGAGCCGCTCCAACCGGTCCGCGTGCGCGGCCAGCTGGTCGATCCACACCGCCACCTTGAACCCGAACGTCACGGGCACGGCGTGCTGGCTGTGGGTGCGGCCCGCCATCGGCAGCGCGGCCGAGGACGTCGCGAGCCGCTCCGCCGAGCGCAGCACGCGGCCGAGCTGGCGCAGCACCGCGCGATGGGCGTCGCGCAGCACCAGCACGTCGGCGGTCTGCGTGATGTTCTGCGTGGTCGCGCCCCAGTGCACCCAGCCGCCGTGCTTGGAGCCGACGGCCCGCGCGAACTCCTCGATGAGCGGCACGAGCGGGTGACTGGCCTCGGCCGTCGCCGCGAGGACCCGCTTCACGTCGAGCTTCTCGATCCGCGCCGTGAGCGCGATGGCGCGGGCGGACTCGGCGGGGATGAGGCCGGCGTCGGCCTCCGCGAGCGCCAGTGCCGCCTCCACGTCGAGGCGCGCCTGCCAACGGTTCTCCCGCGTGAAGAGGCGCGCGATCCCGGGGTCCGGCACCCGCCCCTCGGTGAAGCGTCCGAACGGTGCGACGATCATGGGCTGCTCCCGGGGCCGACGGCGATGGGCAGCATGATCGCCCCGGCCGGCCGCCGTGTACACCCCTGGCCGCCGGCCGCTGCGGGTGTCGGTGGGGCGCGGCAGGCTGGTCGAGCACCCCCGGCCCCACGACGACGTGCCGAGGCCGGGCCCACGCGAGGAGGACACATGAGCGACGAGACGACGACGCGCACACGGGTCGCGGCCCTGGACGCGGTGGTGTTCGACGCCCCGGACCCGCGGGCGTCGGCGGACTTCTGGCGCGAGCTGACCGGCGGCGAGGTCGTCCAGGGGTACGGCGAGGACTGGATCACCGTGGACACCCCCGACGGGTGGTCGCTCGCCTTCCAGCCCGCGCCCGACCTGGTGCCGCCGGCGTGGCCCGGCCAGGAGCACCCGCAGCAGGTGCACCTCGACCTGCGCGTGCCCGACGTCGCCGCGGCCGTGCGGCGCGCGGTGGGGCTCGGCGCCACCGTCCTGCGCGAGAGCCCCGGGTGGACCACCCTCGCCGACCCGGCCGGGCACCCCTTCGACCTGTGCCACGCGCCCGACAACGACGGCCTGACGGTGATGGGCGTGACCTTCGACGTTCCGGACGCGTCCGCGGCGGCCGCGTTCTGGTCGCGCGTGCTCGGCGACCCCGTGGTGTACGACGCCGAGGGCATGGCGATGCTCGGCGGGGAGAAGGCCGTGCTGTTCCAGCAGGTGGAGGGCTACCGGCCCCCGCGCTGGCCCGACCCGGCGCACCCGCAGCAGCTGCACCTCGACCTCGTCGTGGGGCCGCAGACCCTGGACGAGGCCGAGCGGGCGGCGCTCGCCGTCGGAGCGGAGCGGCTGCCGGGCGGCGAGGACACGTTCCGCGTGTTCGCCGACCCCGCCGGCCACCCGTTCTGCCTCTGCCTGTCCTGAGGCGGCGACCCGCCGGGCAGGCGCTTTCCGTGGGGGCGCGGCGTCCCTAGGGTGATCGGCCATGCGACCCGACCGGCTGACCCGGCACGCCCGCGACCTCACGACGCGCTCCCTGGAGTGGATGGACGACCGGTGGGACCCGGCCGTCGGCCTGCTCCGCGCCCCCGAGCCGGTGGGCGACGAGCACGCGCCGGCCGGCCACCTGGTGCGCGAGACCACCTGGTACGCCCTCGGCCTCCTCGTGCGCGACGCCCCCGCGCGGGACGGGGCCGAGGCGGACCTCGACCGCGCGCGCCACGCTCTCGGGCGGGTGCTGGACCACCAGCTCGACGCGCCGGGCGCCCCCTTCCACGGCACGTGGCGGCGCAGCCCGCACGAGCCGGTGCCGGGCCCCGGCTCCGCCGCGTGGCGCGACTACGACCCGAACTGGCGCGAGTTCGTCGGGACGACGCTCGTGGTCGTCGCGACCGAGTTCCCCGAGGCGCTCGACGGCGGGCTCCGGCGCCGGGTCGACGAGGCGCTGCGGCGCGCCGTCGAGGGCACGCTCGCGCGCGGCGTCGACGCGCGCTACACGAACATCGCGCTCATGACGGCGTTCCTGCTCCAGGACGCCGCGGCCCGGCTCGGCGAGCC